>CAMBMK010000025.1 GCA_945868745.1 uncultured Bacteroidales bacterium | reverse complement strand
CTGCCAAATTTTCTTGCTTTATTTTGTTTTGTTATATTTGCACAGGCTAAAAATGACCATATATCACACAATTTCATAAAACAATATGGAAAAATTGACAAACTGCGCTATCCTCGTAGTGGATATGCTCAACGATTTTGTAACCGGCGCACTCACCTGCGACCGTGGAAAAGCAATAGTGCCGGCAACCGCACAGCTCCTTGATGCTGCAAGAAATGCCGGTGTGCCTGTAATCTTCTGCAACGATGCCCATATCAAGGGAATTGACAGGGAACTCAAACTCTGGGGCGACCACGCAATTGCCGGTACCCCTGGTGCCGAAGTGATCCCGGAGCTCAAGCTTTCCGACAAGGACTATGTCGTGCCTAAGAGACGCTACAGCGGCTTTTTCCAGACCGACCTCGACATCCTTCTCAAGGAACTCGGCGTGAACACTGTCATCATGACCGGTCTTCATACCCACATGTGCGTAAGGCATACCTCTGCCGACGCATATTGCCTTGGTTATGATGTGGTTGTAGCAAAAGAGGCAACCGACTCCTTCACCGAGCAGGACTACCTCTCAGGCCTTGCTTACCTCAAGACCTGCTACGGCGCAGACGCCTACACCAACGCCGAACTCATCGAGGCATTCTCAAAATAACAGACATCCTTTCATAATAATGGCCGGAAGACTTACTCAGAAGTTTTCCGGTCTTTTCTTGTTTTTTCCCGTTTAATGTGGTACTTTTGAAAATGACTGCAGGCTCAACCGTCAGAGCCTGAATTGATTGTCCATAATATTTTTTTTGACATAAACTTAAAACAACTGCTTAAAACTATGCCTTATTGTCCAAGATGCGGAAAGCAGGTCGATGAATCTGCTTCCTTCTGCCCTGAATGCGGCACAAATCTTCCTCACAATACCCAGTCCGGCAATGTGCCTCCTGCCGGCGGCAACACTGTCATCGGAGAAAACCTCAACGAGCGCTGGCTCATCACTTTCCTCCTCTGCTTCTTCCTCGGATGGCTCGGGATCCACAGGTTCTACACCAACAGAACCGCGACCGGCGTCGCCATGCTCCTGACCCTCGGCGGATGCGGAATCTGGGTGCTTGTGGACTTCATCATGATCCTCTGCAACACCTATACTGACGGTAACGGTCAGAAGCTTAAAGCCTGAGTCATTGGACCATACGACCGGTAAATGCCCGCGAGGCCATCTTGGCCGCGGTCCTGCCGTCACAGTCGCCATACTGGCATTGACGGCGGTTGCGGTCTATGCGTCATTCTCTCCGGAGCAGTCACCGTGGTTCCCCAGATGCATCTTCCTTTCCCTTACGGGATACAGGTGTCCGGGATGCGGACTCCAGAGGTCGCTTCACAGCCTGCTCAACCTTGACTTTGCCGCTGCACTCGCCTGCAATGCCTTCCTGATACTATTCGCACTGCCCCTGATGGCCCTGTATTTAGCCGACGCCATCTTCCAGGGCCGTCTCGTAAAGCTTCATAAAGTCTTGACAAACAGATATTTCATAATTGCCATAGGACTTGCAACACTCCTCTGGTGGATTCTTAGGAACATCGCCGGGATGTAGGAAACTGTCCTGGATATTCCCAAATCCGCCTTGCCCCGTTTTTTCAGATCCAGAACCTGCATACTGCAACAGAAAATTTTTTTATGACCAGATCAAAGATTTTATTATTCTTGCTGACAATCCTGCCGGCCCTGTGTTGCCATGAGATGGCGGCAAAGAATGTCACCCCGGCCCGGGCCGCTCAATATGCCAGGTCCTTCTGGGGCTCCAGGGCCAAAGTAAGTTCCACGTCATCCGACCTCGTGCTGGCCTGGGACAGCGGGGCTCTTTCCGCATCCGTAAAAGGCACCGCCGAGCAGGACAAGCTTTTCTATGTGTTCACTCCTTCCGGCAGCAACGGATACATTATCGTGTCGGCAGAAGACGCAGTGATGCCCGTGCTTGCATATTCCTTTGAGGATCCGGCCCCGAGCCCGGACAATATCCCAGTGCCGATGGCTGACTGGATCGGGTGGGTGAGCGCCCAGATAGAAGGAATCAGGGAGTCCGGCGTGCAGTTTACGGCCGCAACCGGACAATGGGCCGAGGCCCGGGCCGGAAATGCTGTTGTGCTTCTTGAGACTGCCAAATGGAACCAGGGAGACCCCTACAACAGATTCTGCCCGATGGACGGAAGTTATCGCAGCCTGGCTGGCTGTGTCCCTGTAGCTGCAGCTATTGTCATGAGATACCATAGATGGCCAGAGTCCGGAAAGGGCAGCACAAATGCCTACAGGACAGACTCCAAGGGCCTGTCCGTTGCACAGAGGAACCTTGAACACAGCTATGACTGGGACAATATGCCGTTGGCTTTCGTGGAGGGGATGTATTCTGAAGAACAGGCACTGGCTGTCAGTACAATTCTTGCCGATGTCGGGGCAGCATTCCAGGCGGACTATGCAGCGGAGGCGACAGGCGCCGCTTTAAGGCCCGACGTGATGTATGCCAACTTCGGGTACAATCCGTCGATGTGTCAGATCCCGAGGGAAAACTATGATGACAAGGTGTGGCTGTCCATGCTCAGGGGAGAACTCGATGCCTCCTGTCCGGTGGTATATTGCGGATATGATGCTGAAATCGGGCATGCGTTCATTCTTGACGGATACACGGATGATGACTATTTCCATGTGAACTGGGGATGGGGCGGAGAAGCTGACGGCTATTTCACCCTCTCGACCCTCACACCATATGATGATCCCGGATACAGTTTCAATTCAAATCATTTCGCCTGTTTCGGCTTGAAACCTGGGGCTGATGATGCCACAGTGGAGGATTGGATGAAGTTCAGGGCCCCGGGAATGGTGGTTTCCGCGGGGACGATAGAAAAGAACAGTTCTTTCCTTTTCAACGAGCTTCACTTTATCAACAATACTGCCGTTGATTTCTCCGGCAGTCTCCGCGGAGCCCTTACCGACAGGGACGGAAACGTAAAGGAATGGATAACCCGGCGGCTGGACTATGAGTTGCCGGGCGGTGGATACTGGGTCAAATGGCCTAATGTCTCCGCAACGGTTACCGTGGACATTGAAAGTGGCGACAGGCTGAGGTTTTTCTACAAGCCGGATAATTGCGAAGAATGGTTCCTGATAAAATCCAATGGAGAAAAGGGGTGTATATGGGAGGTGCCCGTGACAGGGGAAACCTTCATTGATCTTACTTCATTCTCGTTCGACAGGCGCAGCCGGAGGGTGACCATAGAGACGGTCCCGGGAGTGGAGGCGCGTCTGTCCAATTCCTCTTCTGAAGACTTTACGGACAGGATCACGGCCGGCGATACCGTGATAGTCATCGATATGGAGGGACTTCCGGAAGATGTATATACTCTTGAGCTTGTAAATGGCGAAGAACGCAAGTTGTTGAACATTAACGTCAAAACACTGTAGGAGCTATGAAATCACATACATTGTTGTATCTTTGGTTGATGGCGGTGTGCCTGATGGCTGGCTGTGCCAAAGGGACAGAACCTGTGGAGGAAGACTCCATAAAGCTGCTGGGCAATCGTGAAATACTGCTCGGAGCCGACGGCGGCAAGGTGGAAATCAGTTTTGAATCCTCCGGGGCCTGGAAAGTGAGTGTCGATGCGGCATCTGCTTCGCTATGTACCGTCCACAATTCCTCCGGGGCTGCCGGAACCGTCGTGACGGGACTTACCGTCTATCAGAATGGCTCTTATGATCCCCGGACCATCCTTGTCACGATCGCCTGCGGCAATGCCAGCGAGACAGTTGCCATCATACAGGCCCAAATGGACGCAATCATCATTGCCAAAGACACTTATGAGGTCGATTATGGCGAAGGGCGTATTGAGCTTAATGTAAACGCCAATGTGGATTTTACTGTGGAATCCGGTGCGGACTGGATATCCCCGGAAATACAGAAAAGTTCCAAAGCATTGGAAAACAGGCTTCTTGTATTGAAAGTGGAAGAAAACACTTCTTTTGTCCCGAGGGAAGGGACCGTATTGCTCAAATACGGGGAGCTGGAGCAGAAGATCAAGATTGTCCAGGCAGCCGGAGTTTTCGACCCGGGGCAGCTGACCGGCAGGATGCAGATTGCAATTGTCCATTCCGAGACCGTGTTCCCTCCTCTGCTTTTTGAAGGGGACGACATCACGGGAGTTGTGTTCTGGGGCGACGGCACGCAGTCTTTGTGGGACGAAGGCCACACTTTCGGGACGGAAGGGGAAAAGGAGACGGTCTTCGAGATTTCCGGCGCCGACAGTTTCCGCATTGAGGCACTCCACTCGATATCCTCCATTACCATAGGACTTTAGACAGCCGGCTTCATCCTTGCCTGCCTTTCCGGCTCTCCATCAGGTCACGCCGCTGCGGCCGTCAATGCTGCCCGCGGGTCTTGCGCCGCAGGGTGCGGTAAAATCTGCCCATATACAGAAGGCCCGCGCTTGTAAGGCCGAGAGGGAAGGCGCACCATATGCCCGTAAGCCCCCAGTCAAGCACAAAGCCGAACAGCCATCCGGCCGGAAGGGAAATCAGGAAATATGCGATTGCGGCATATACGGTAAGCATTTTCACGTCTGAGATGCCCCTGAGGGCGTTGGCATAGTTGCTCTGCAGCCCGTCTCCCAGCTGGTAGAGGGCAAACGGGATTACAAGTGCCGCCACTGCTGCGACCACTTCGGCATTGTCGGTGAAAAGACAGCCCAGACTCTTGCGGAGAAGCAGCATGATCACGGAAACAGCCAGGGCAAATGCCAGGATGATCCCGAGTCCGCTGCCGACGGTCTTCCTGACGCCCGCCCAGTTATCCTGTCCGCAGAAAGCGCTCGCCCTTACTGCCACTGCCGCAGCCATTCCATAGTAGATCATAAATCCGAACTGGCCCACGGTAATCATGATCTGGTGGGCTGCAAGGGCTGTGGTGCCGAGCCATCCCACCATTATGGTGCTGAGGCTGAACGATGCCGTCTCCATACCCATCTGCAGGGCTACCGGAGACCCCAGGAGGGTGAGCTCCCCGAATTCCCCGCGGTTGATGCGGCTGCTGGAAAACCCTTTTCTGTATATTGCATAACGCTTTGACAGCATGAATATTGCCCCGAAGCATACGACCATCAGGAGGCGGGAGACAAGGGTTGCAACCCCGGCTCCGAGAAGGCCCATCTCCGGGAATCCGGCCTTGCCGTAGATGAGGAGCCAGTTGCCGAGAATGTTGAAGAGGTTGCCCCCCAGGAGGATGAACATGGGTGTCACCGTGTCCGTGATGCCGTCGGAAAACTGCTTGAAGGCGTTGAATGCCATCACGAAGACCAGCGACACGAGCAGGACGAGGAAGTACGGCCTCATAAGGGGCAGCAGCTCCTCCGGCTGGCCGAGGCGGTGGAGATTGAGATAGAGGATGGCCATCACCGCCGAAAACATGGCTGCGAGTGCGATGTTGGATGCCAGCGCGTTTTTGAGGGTGCCCCCGATGCCCTCCCGGTCGCCTTTTCCGAAGCGGTTCCCGACCACCGGGGTAATCCCGTAGGAAAAGCCTGTGGCGGCGACGATTACGAGGTTGAACATATTGTTGACGAAGCTTGCAGCTGCAAGCTCTCCGGTCCCGTAGCGTCCCACCATCATAGTGTCGGCTATGCTCAGGATGATGATCCCGAGCTGCCCGACGACAATCGGCAGGCCAAGCCTGAGCAGTGCTGAAGTCTCTTTATCCGCCATTTTCCGAAAAACGCCGCAAAGATAGACAAAACTGATTATCTTTGCATAAAACGCAAACCATATATGGCTGACGAAAAAATAATTTTCTCAATGAACGGCGTGGCAAAGATTCTGCCCGCAAGCAACAAGGCAATCATAAAGGACATCTACCTGTCATTCTTCTACGGGGCCAAGATCGGCATCATCGGTCTCAACGGTTCCGGAAAATCAACCCTCCTGAAGATCATCGCAGGCATAGAGCAGCCTACCCAGGGAGAGGTCGTGTGGGCTCCGGGTTATTCCGTGGGCTACCTCGAGCAGGAGCCTAAGCTCGATGACACCAAGACCGTCAGGGAGGTGGTCGAAGAGGGAGTACAGGAGGTCGTGGACCTTCTCAAGGAATACGAACAGGTCAATGCGAAGTTTATGGAGCCGATGGATGACGATGCGATGAATGCGCTCATGGTCCGCCAGGGAGAGCTCACCGAACTGATTGACCATCACGGCGGATGGGAGCTCGACGCCAAGCTCGAAAGGGCCATGGACGCCCTGATGTGTCCCGAGCCCGACGCCCTTGTCAAAAACCTCAGCGGAGGCGAACGCAGGAGGGTGGCTCTGTGCCGCCTGCTCCTCAGGGAGCCTGACGTGCTGCTTCTCGACGAGCCTACCAACCATCTCGACACCGAGAGCATCCAGTGGCTCGAGGCACACCTGCGCCAGTACAAGGGCACCGTCATTGCGGTTACCCACGACCGTTATTTCCTCGACAATGTGGCCGGCTGGATTCTCGAGCTTGACCGCGGCGAGGGCATTCCGTGGAAGGGCAACTATTCTTCGTGGCTCGACCAGAAGGCAAAGCGCCTGATGCAGGAGGAAAAGCAGGAGAGCAAGAGGCGCAAGACCCTGGAGAGGGAGCTCGAATGGGTGAGGATGGCTCCTAAGGCAAGGCACGCCAAGTCCAAGGCAAGGCTTTCGGCCTATGAAAAGATGCTCGGCGAGGACGGACGCAAGAAGGAGGAGAGCCTCGAAATATTCATCCCTAACGGCCCTCGTCTTGGCGACAAGGTCATTGAGGCAAAGGGAGTTTCCAAGTCTTTCGGCGACAGGGTACTCTTCGACAATCTCAATTTCGTGCTTCCGCCGGCTGGCATCGTGGGCGTAATCGGCCCTAACGGTGCGGGCAAGACCACGCTTTTCCGCCTGATAATGGGCATAGAGAAGCCGGACAGCGGCGAATTTTCCGTCGGCGACACCGTCAAGATTGCCTATGTGGACCAGCAGCACAAGACCATTGACCCTGAAAAGACTGTCTATCAGACTATTGCCAGGGATTCGGATTTCGTGAAGCTCGGCAGCAGGGAGGTCAACGCCAGGGCATATGTGTCCAGGTTCAACTTCACGGGCGCTGACCAGGAAAAGAAGTGCGGTGTGCTTTCGGGAGGTGAGCGCAACAGGCTCCATCTTGCCCTCACTCTCAAGGAGGAGGCTAATGTGCTTCTTCTCGACGAGCCTACCAACGATGTGGATGTCAACACTATCCGTGCTCTCGAGGAGGGTCTTGAGAACTTTGCGGGCTGCGCCGTGGTTATCTCCCACGACAGGTGGTTCCTCGACCGTATCGCCACCCACATCCTCGCTTTCGAGGGCGATTCGCAGGTCTATTTCTTCGAGGGCTCCTACTCGGAATACGAGGAGAACAAGAAGCAGCGTCTGGGCAATGTCGAGCCTAAGCGCTTCAAATACAAGAAACTGATGGAATAGCGGCTTCGTGCTTTCAGAAACAGCGGCTTCGGGTTTCAGGAACGGGGCCGCTTCAATTATATCCCGCTTACCAGAAACGAAAAAAGTCATCTTAGCTGCGAAGATGACTTTTTTGTGCGGATGGGGAGACTCGAACTCCCACAGGCCAACGCCCACTACCCCCTCAAAGTAGCGTGTCTACCATTTCACCACATCCGCGGCTGAAGTAGATTGGAACATCGTTCCGTTCACTTTGGGACTGCAAATGTAGAGCAATTTTTTCAAAATGCAAAATTTTTGGAAAAATATTTGCGAAAATTTTCAGGAAATTTTCAAAACAGCCTTTGCGGATACGGAAAAGATTTGTTTTTGCCTCCGGTTATTCCTATATTTGCACCCGCATTCACGGGATGAATGCATAACAATCAATCAACTTTTTAAAACAGATTTACAATGGCTGTTAAAATTCGTCTTCAGCGCCACGGTAAGAAGAATTTCGCATTCTTCCACATTGTTGTGGCAGACACCCGCGCACCGCGTGACGGTCGCTTCATCGAGCAGATCGGCTCCTACAATCCGAACACCAACCCTGCAACCATCGTTCTCAACTCTGAGCGTGCGCTTGCCTGGCTCAATGTCGGAGCAGAAACCACTCTGGTAACCCGTCGTATCCTCTCTTATGAGGGAGTCCTCCTCCGCAAGCACCTTCAGGGCGGCGTAGCAAAGGGCGCACTCACCCAGGAGCAGGCCGACAAGAAGTTCGCTGACTGGAAAGAGCAGAGGGATGCCAAGATCGAGGCCAAGAAGCAGGGCCTTTCAAAGGCTGCCGCTGACAAGGCAAGGGCTGCAAAAGAGGCTGAGGTAAAGGTCAATACCGAAAGGGCAGAGGCTCTCGCAAAGAAGAAGGCCGAGGCTGAGGAAGCAGCTCGCAAGGCTGCCGAAGAGGCCAAGGCTGCTGCCGAGGAAGCAAATGCTGCCGAGGCTGCAGAAGCTCCTGCAGAGGCTTAAGACCATGTCTGAATCAGGTCCATCCAACCTTTTTCAGATTGCCCGGATACTGAAATCCAACGGTACCGAAGGTGATTTGATACTCACTTTCCGCGATATCGATACGGATGATGTGGACCGACAGGAACCGGTGTTCGTCTATTTTGACGGACTTCCGGTTCCGTTTTTTTTCACCTCTTTCGAGCCGAAGGGCAGAAACAGGGCTGTGGTCCACCTGTGCGGGGTCAACTCCCTTGCCGATGCCGAGGAAATCGCGGGCAGGGATGTATATGCCGATGCGGATTCGTATGAGTCTGAAGATGAGGACTTTGTCGATATGACCGGATGGACCGTGCTTTCCGCTGACGGCAAGGTGGCCGGCATCATCTCGGATTTCGAGGACATCCCCGGCAATCCTTGCGCCTACCTGCGCACTCCCGACGGCAGGGAGGTCATGATTCCGCTCCACGACGACTTTGTCGTCTCTGTCGGTCCCGACAGCCGTACCGTCACCATGGACCTTCCGGAAGGTCTTGTCTGACAGAAGGATACCGCCGGCAAACTCCGGCAATAGGACAATAACACAAAACAACGATAAGTATGAAACTCAAGTCATGGATTGCGGCAGCCGCTCTTGCAGCCGCTGTATCCGCAAACGCCGAAAACATCCCGGTCAAAAAAGTCACCCTTGCCGGACCTTATCCGGTGAAAGCCCCGATGATGGTTGACAAGGTAGATGTCAACTCCAAACCTTTCGACGCATCGTCGCTCCTGCGCACGGGCCTCTCGTCCGAAGCGCTCAATAACGCCGCCACCGTTGAAACCGGTGCGCTCCCTTCCGCAGAAGGCGATTACTCCGTGGGCCTCATAGGCTTCCGCTTCCGCAACTCCGCATTCACCCGCGCTACAATCCGCATTGAAGGCCTTTCTACCTACGAAATGACCCTTGACGGGAAGAAGACCGGCCCGTCGGTGACGCTCGAGCCGGGCAGCCACAGGGTTGAAATCAAATATGTATCCGAAAGGGGAGCGTCCGGGACTTTCTCCGCAAGCATCGAATCCGACCGCGACGGCATCATAACCATCGAGAATCCTGGCGAAAAGCGCCTCTACAATATGCTCGACGTGCTTACAGGCACCCGTTTTTCCGGAGCATCCCTCTCCAATGACGGAAAATACCTCATCACCTCATATACGACTTCCTTCGAAGGCGGACGCTCATCTGTGTCATCGAAACTCACCGAGGTCTCTACCGGAAGGCTCCTTGCGCAGACCCGCGAGCGCATCAGCTGGATGCCGGGAAGCAACCGCTACTGGTACACCGTGACCACTCCGCAGGGACGCGACATCGTCACCGTCGATCCTGCCACCGGAGAAGAATCCGTATTGGCCTCCAACATACCTGAGGGCCATTTCAGCATTGCCGCCGACGAAAAGACACTGGTCTATACCGTACGCGAGGAAGGCCCTTCGGAGCGCGCCGAAATCTACCAGATCCTCGAGCCTGACGACCGTCAGCCCGGATGGAGAAGCCGCTCCCATGTAGAGCTCTACGACATCAGTACCGGCCTTCTCCGCCCTGTCACCTTCGGCCACCACAGCAGCTACTGCGAGGACATTACCCCGGACGGCCGCTATGCGCTCATTGCCGCCTCCAGAAGCCGCCTTGCCAAGCGTCCTACCACAGTATCAAGCCTCTACCTTCTCGATCTCCAGACAATGGAGGCACGTACCCTTGTGGAAGACGACGGATTCATGGGCGGAGCATCATTCTCCCCTGACGGAAAGAGCGTCCTGCTCTCCGGCTCCCCGGAGGCATACGGCGGAGTGGGGATGAACGTGGACCCGGGCCAGACTCCTTCGATGACCGACATCCAGCTCTATGTCATGGACCTCGCCTCGGGACAGATCCGCCCTCTCACAAAGGACTTCGACCCTTGTGTCACCGGTTTCGCGTGGAACAGGCGTGACGGAAATGTCTATCTCACAGCCGAGGACCGCGACCGCGTGAGCCTCTTCCGCATCAATCCCAAGACCGCCGCAAGCGAGAACCTCGGGGCAGCGGAAGAAATGGTAAAGGGCTTCGATGTGGCCCAGGACGCACCTGTGATGGTCTATTACGGCCAGGGCGCATCCAACTCCGACCGCCTCTATGTCGTTGACCTCAAGAAGAACAGGACTCTCCGCTGCGAGGACCTCAGCAAGGAAATCCTCAAGGACGTGGAGCTCGGCGAATGCCACGAATGGAACTTCACCAACTCCAACGGTGACCTCATCAACGGCCGCTTCTACCTGCCGCCACACTTCGACCCTTCGAAGAAGTATCCGATGATTGTCAACTATTACGGAGGCTGCTCCCCGACCGGCCGCAACTTTGAGAGCCGTTACCCTCACAATCTCTATGCAGCAATGGGTTACGTTGTCTATATCATCCAGCCGAGCGGCGCCACGGGCTTCGGCCAGAAGTTCTCCGCAAGGCACGTCAACACCGCCGGAAAGGACCAGGCACGCGACATCATCGAAGGCACGCAGCAGTTCTGCAGGGAGCACTCCTTCGTCAATCCTCAGAAGATCGGCTGCATCGGCGCATCCTACGGCGGATTCATGTCACAGTACCTCCAGACCGTGACCGACATCTTCGCCGCCGCAGTATCGCACGCCGGCATCAGCGACCACACAAGCTACTGGGGCGACGGCTACTGGGGCTATTCCTACAGCGAGACCTCGATGGCCAACAGCTATCCGTGGTCGGACCAGGACCTCTTCGTAAAGCAGAGCCCTCTCTACAATGCCGACAAGGTGCACACCCCGATTCTCTTTGTCCACGGCGACGATGACCACAATGTGCCGTTCAACGAGAGCATCCAGATGTTTACCGCGCTCAAGCTCCTCGGACGCGAGACCGCATTTGTCGCAGTCACCGGCCAGGACCACCATATCATCGACTACGACAAGAGAATCCTCTGGCAGAACACCATCTTCGCCTGGTTTGCAAAATGGCTCCAGGACGATCCTTCATGGTGGGACGGGCTCTACGCTCCAAAGAGCCTGTAGCCTTTTCCCGTCAGCATGCAGAAAATGGGGCTCTTTCCGGGCCCCGAAAGGAATACCGGGTTGTACTACCTACAACTTGGTATTCTTTTTCTATGGAGAAAAGTGTATTTTTGTACCGCGGGTGACTCAAAAGTCCTTAAAATGTCATCTCGACTACGCACTTTGTGCTTCGCTCGATATGACAGACTTTTCAGTCACCCTCATATTGAAGACGACAAAAAGGGGGCAACAATGTATCTTTCGGAACTGAAAACTGGCGAAAGCGCGGTCATAGTCAATGTACATGGCCACGGTGGATTCCGCAAACGGCTGATAGAGATGGGCTTCATAGCGGGCAAGAAGGTCCGCGTCATCCAGAACGCCCCTCTCAAGGACCCGATTGAATACGAAATCCTCGGCTACAGGATATCCCTGCGCCGAGCCGAGGCGGGGCAGATAGAGGTCCTCGGCGAATCCGAAGCGCGCACCCACATACGTCAGGAGCATGCCTCCGAAATCCTCTATGCCGACGACTGCGGGGAGCTCGAAATCCTCAACCGCGAGATGGCCGAGCTTGCGGAAAAGCGCCAGCACGTCATCAGGGTGGCCCTCGTCGGCAACCCCAACTGCGGAAAGACCTCCCTTTTCAACATCGCCTCCGGCAGCAACGAGCATGTGGGCAACTACAGCGGGGTCACCGTCGATGCCAAGGAGGGCCGCTTCAGCTACGGCGGCTACGACTTCGTGTTCGTGGACCTGCCCGGCACATACTCCCTGTCGGCATACAGCCCCGAGGAACTCTATGTGCGCAAAAACCTCATAGAAGAGCTTCCCGACGTGATAATCAACGTGGTGGATGCCTCCAACATCGAAAGGAACCTCTACCTTACCACCCAGGTCATAGATATGAACCTGCGCGTGGTGATGGCCCTCAATATGTATGACGAGCTCGAGGCGAAGGGCGACACCCTCGATATGAAACAGCTCTCGCGCCTGCTCGGAATCCCTGTCTGCCCGACCGTGAGCCGTGACGGAAGGGGCATCAGCGAGCTTCTCGACACCGTGATAAAGGTCTATACCCGCAGCGACCCTTCGCTTTCCCGCCACATCCACATCAACCACGGCAAAGTGCTGGAAAAGAGCATTGATGCAGTCAAGGCCCGCATCGCCGGGAACGAGCAGATACGCCACAAATACTCCACCCGCTACCTCGCCATCAAATACCTCGAGAGCGACTCGGATGTGGAAAAGATCATATCCGCCCTTCCAAATGCCGCCGAAATCGCCGCCGTGCGCTCTGCGGAGGAAAAAAGGATAATGGAGGAGCTCGGGACCAATGCCGAATCAGCCATAGTCGATGCGAAATACGCCTTCATCCAGGGCGCCCTCGCCGAGACTCTGAGCCGCCATATCGATCATCATCCGCGCCGTACGCTCACGGACCGCATCGATGCCATTGTCACCAACAAATGGCTCGCCTTCCCGATATTCATCCTCATACTGTTCATGGTATTCGAGGCCACTTTCGCCATCGGACAGTATCCTATGGACTGGATTGATGCCCTGGTGGCCTGGTTCGGGGACACCGTGGGCTCCCTGATGAGGGACGGCTGGCTGAGGGACCTTGTCGTGGACGGCATCATAGCCGGCGTGGGAAGCGTGCTTGTCTTCCTGCCCAACATATTGATACTCTATTTCTTCATATCGATAATGGAGGACTCGGGCTATATGTCCCGCGCGGCCTTCATAGTGGACAGCCTGATGCACCGCATAGGTCTTCACGGCAAGAGCTTCATCCCGATGGTGATGGGCTTCGGGTGCAATGTGCCGGCGATAATGGCTACAAGGGCCATAGAGAGCCGCAAGAGCAGGCTTATGACCATAGCCGTGATTCCGTTCATGTCCTGCTCGGGCCGTCTTCCGGTGTTCGTGCTGCTTGCGGGTGCATTCTTCCCGCACAATGCCGCCCTCGCCCTGATGGGCATCTATCTTCTCGGAATAGTCCTCGCCATTGTCTCGGCAAAGATGCTCAGCAAATTTGTCCGCGACGATGACCTTCCTTTCGTGATGGAGCTCCCGCCTTACAGGATGCCTACGGGCAAGGCGATCTGGCGCCACACCTGGGAAAAGGGCCGCCAGTATCTCGAAAAGATGGCCACTACCATCCTTGCAGGCTCAGTCATAGTCTGGACCCTCGGATACTTCCCTCACGATATGAGTAGAGGGACTGCATACCAGCAGGAGCATTCCTATATCGGCATGATAGGGAAGGCCGTGTCCCCGGCTCTGGAGCCTCTCGGCTTTTCCTGGAAAATGGACATAGGCCTGATCTCGGGAATTGTGGCCAAAGAGCTGGTGGTGAGCACTATGGGAGTGATGTATGCCGGTGACGGCGATACTGTCCCGGAGCCGGATGCTGCCATCGGACCTGATGCCGCCATGGGCCAGGATACCTTCGACGGAAATGCCGCAGAACTCCATCCTTCCGGTGCGCAATCCTCCGACATGGCCCTTCAGGGAGCATTGCAGCGCAACGTGAGCCTTCCGGCAGCGGTGGCGTTCATGATATTCATCCTGCTCTATTTCCCGTGCATTGCGACCTTCGTTGCCATAAAGCACGAGACGGGAGGTTGGAAGTGGCCTGTCGCCGTCTGTGCCTATACGATGGCCGTCGCCTGGGTGATTGCCTGGGTGGGCTTCAGGGTGACGTCTCTTTTTGTCTGATCCGGGTCCCTACGACCGGTGTTTTTGCCGTCCGGCAGAGGAAATAGCGGTCACGGAGTCACGGAAATGAAAGAATAATTCTGAAAAATCGTCCATTATGGACGATTTTATTTTTTTCTCTCAAAAATAAGGTCTAATTTTGCCATAGTAAAACAATTTAGGAACATCTTCGGAAGTCTCCTTGAAAACACAAAAAACGAACAATTTTTCTATTTGTTATGGAAATCAGGAATGCTGTAGCCGGAACTCTTGAATCAGGTGACATAATGGTTCAGATTGCACCGGCAGAAACGGAGGGTCTTCATATCGACCTTGACAGCTCCGTTGCCGCACAGTTCGGCAAACAAATCCGCCGTGTGATTGAAGAAACCCTTACCGGCCTTGGTGTGGAAAATGCCCAGGTGAAGGCCGTTGACAAGGGTGCTCTCGACTGTACAATCCGTGCGCGCGTGACCGCAGCCGCAGTCCGTGCTACCGGCAAGGATGTTTGGAAATAAAAAGGTACGTCATTATGGAAAGACTCAGAAGAACAATGATGTTCGTTCCCGGCAACAACCCGGGAATGATGCAGGACGCATTCATCTACGGACCTGACTGTATAATGCTCGACCTTGAGGACTCCGTGACGATGGCGGAGAAGGACGCAGCCCGCCTGCTCGTCTATAACGCTCTCAAGACCATCGACTACGGTGATACCGAAATGGTTGTCCGCATCAATCCTCTCAATACCCCTTACGGCAAGAAGGACGTCGAGGCTGTCGTGAAGGCAGGCGTGGACGTTGTCCGCATGCCTAAGACCGAGACTGCCGATGAGGTACGCGAGCTCGAGGCCGAAATCCTCAAGGTTGAGGAGGAGCTCGGATGCGTGGGCCGCACCCGCATCATGGCCGCAATCGAAAGCGCGCTCGGTATCGTAAATGCCTATGAGATTGCCACCGCTTCCGAAAGGATGATGGGTATCGCCCTCGGAGCAGAGGACTACACTGCCAACCTCAAGACCCCGCGTTCAAAGAGCGGCGAGGAGCTCCGTCTTGCACGTGAGACCATAGTTGTGGCCGCACGCGCCGCAGGCATCTGCTGCTTCGACACAGTATTCTCCAACCTCGACGACATGGAGACCTTCCGCAATGAGGTCGAGTTCATCAAGACCCTCGGCTTTGACGGAAAATCCATCATCAACCCGCGCCAGATCGAGATTGTCAACGAGGTGTTCGCACCTTCGCAGAAGGACATCGACAAGGCAAGGAAGATTGTCGCAGCCATCAAGGAGGCCCAGGCAAAGGGTTCAGGCGTAATCGCCGTCAACGGAAAGATGGTGGACAAGCCGGTTGTCATCCGCGCAGAGAGGGTGATCCAGCTTGCAATAGCTTCAGGTATTATTTCAGAGGAGGAACTTTAAATGAGCACATTGAAAGACAGGGCCGCAGCAATTTCCGCCCAGGCCGGTAAAATGGGCAAGACAGTATATCAGGAGACTCAGGAAGCCAAGAACGGCATGTTCCGCAGGGACTACCAGAAGGAAAACGGCAAGGTTGTCACCCTCGAGGAGGCTATCCGCCGCTCGGGTCTCAAGGACGGCATGACCATCTCCTTCCACCACCATTTCCGCGGCGGTGACAAGGTTGTCAACATGGTTGTCGCCAAACTCGCCGAGATGGGCTTCAAAAACCTCCATCTCGCAGCATCCAGCCTCTCTGACGTCCACGCTCCTCTCATCGAGCACATCAAGAGCGGCGTCATCACCAAGATCACCACATCCGGACTCCGCGGCGAGCTTGCCAACGAGATTTCCCACGGCCTCATGGACGAGCCTGTGGAGTTCCGCAGCCACGGAGGACGCGGAAGCGCCATCGCAACCGGTGAAATCCACATCGACGTGGCCTTCCTCGGAGCATCTTCCTGCGACCCGGCCGGCAACGCCAGCGGCTATTCCCGTTCCGAGAATGCAAAATCCATCTGCGGTTCCCTCGGATACGCACTTCCTGACGCACAGTACGCCGACAAGGTGGTCATCATCACCGACGACCTCGTGGCATATCCGAATACCCCTAACGCCATCTCCGAGCGCAACGTCGATTATGTCGTAGTCGTTGACTCCGTCGGCGATTCATCCAAGATCTCTTCCGGAGCCATCCGCGACAGCAAGAACCCACGCGACATCCTGCTCGCCCAGAACGCCGCCAAGGTCATCATCAACGGAGGTTACTTCAAGGAGGGCTTCTCGATCCAGACCGGTACCGGCGGAGCATCCCTTGCAGCTGTCAAGTACATCAGGGAGAGCATGATAGAGAGGGGCATCCATGCAAGCTACGCCCTCGGAGGCATCACCGCCCATATGGTGAAGATGCACGAGGAAGGCCTCATCGGAAGGCTCATCGACGTGCAGTCCTTCGACAAGGTTGCAGCCGAGTCCCTCAAGAATGACGCATTCCACAAGGAAGTGTCCGCCAACGAATACGCTTCGGCCGACGAACCGGGTTCAGCAACCCACTTCCTCGACATGGTCATCCTCAGCGCCCTCGAGGTTGACGTCAACTTCAACGTCAACGTGCTTGTCGGCAGCGACGGCATCATCCGCGGCGCCATCGGAGGCCATCCTGACACTGCAGCCGATTCAGCACTCTCGATCATCGTCTGCCCGCTCCTCCGCGGAAGGATCCCTTGCGTGGTGGATGAGGTCACCACCCTCATCACCCCGGGCTCAACTGTGGACGTTGTAGTGACCGAATACGGCATCGCAGTCAATCCGCGCCGTCCGGAGCTCGCCGAAAGGCTCAGGGCTGCAGGCCTCAGGATTGTGGACATCCACGACCTCAGGGACCGTGCGCGCAAGGCCATCGGCACACCGGAACCTCTCCCGTTCGGAGACAAGGTTGTCGGCGTGGTGATGAACCGCGAAGGCTCCGTACAGGATGTCATTATGAACATCGTTGACTGATTTTGAAATGGAGATTACGCTTGAGGACCTTCTTGAAAGCAGGGACCGTCGCGCAGAACGCCAGAGGCTCCTTTTGGGACAGTATCCCGGAAAGACACTGCTCTGCCTGACAGTCATAATGCCCGGAAAAGTCAAGCGCAATCTCCATTCACTGGTTGTTGCAGGGGCAGCCCTTTCGGCCGTTGCCGCCCGTTTCGGGGACGAGGCCGCGAAAGTGGAGACATATGACCTGCCGACCGGATATGAAGCATACCTGATTGTGTCCCGGTCCGTGGAGGACGCCAAAAGGGAGGCCTGCAATATCGAAGACACCCATCCGCTCGGAAGGCTTTTCGACATTGACGTGATTGGCCCCGGAGGAGTGCCCGTGACCAGGCAGGAAATTGGAGAGCAGCCGCGCAAATGCCTCCTGTGCGACAATCCCGCACGCTATTGTATGCGCAACCGCACCCATTCGCAGGAAGAGATACTCTCCTGCATAGAAAGGATGGTCAGACAATTTGCCGAAAACAATGAATAACGGTTACGAAATAGAGGTAATGCCGCTCTCGTCGCCTTCTGTCCGCAGGAAGGTGGAGGAATTCCTCGCCGCCAACGGATTGAGGTTCGACAATGTGGATACCTATGTGGCCGTGACTGCCGACGACAGGATAGTCGCCGGCGGAGGCCTGTGCGGCAGCGTGATCAAATGTGTCGCAGTCTCGGAGGAGGTGCGTTCCGAGGGCATTACCAATGCCCTTGTATCCACCCTCATCTCAATGGCCGGCTCCCCGTCCGTCAAGGTCTTCACCAAGCCTGGCAACGAAACGGTATTCTCCAGCCTCGGCTTCAGGACACTTGCCCGCGCCGACAAGGCCATACTGATGGAAAACGGTATGGGAGGTCTTTCCGAATATGTCGAATACCTTCAGGGCCAGAGGCGTCCGGGCGTCAACGGCGTCATTGTGATGAACGCCAACCCGTTCACAAAGGGCCACCGCTATCTTGTGGAGCAGGCCGCCGCGCAGGTTGACAATCTCTATGTCATTGCCGTCAGGGAAAACAGGTCCCGCTTCAGCTACGAGGGACGCAAGTCGATGATATTCAACGGCACCTGCGATATTCCAAATGTTACCGTGTGCCGCGGCAGCGACTATGTCATCTCCGCAGCCACGTTCCCGACCTACTTCCTCAAGGACCTTTCCGACGCGACTCCTACCCATATCAGTCTCGACCTTGACCTTTTCACGAGCCATATCGCCCCGGCCCTGGGAGCAACGGTAAGATTTGCCGGCAGCGAGCCGCAGGACCCTCTCACAAGGGCCTACAACGAGGCTATGGCCAAGGTACTCCCGGAGCACGGAATCGGATTTGTGGAGATCCCGAGGCTCCAGTCAGACGGCGGGCCGGTCAGCGCTTCCGCCGTCAGGAAACATCTCGACGAGGGCGATTTTGCGGCCGCGGCATCCCTTGTGCCGCCGTGCACCGTCCCATATCTTCTTGAAGACCTTGCTGTTGCGGCCATGAAAAGGGAGCTTGAGCTCTCGCCGAAGCCAGGACTTGTGGACAGGCTCAACAGCGGTTCCCATTCGGATATGGACTATGCCACGATGACAAGGGGCATCAATGCCGTCAGCCCGTTCTTTTCAATCATTGCACAGGCCCGGGATGCGGAGGACGTGATCCGTATCGGAAAGGATGCGGAAAGTGCGATGATGTATGCGACAAAAGGCGTGAATACCCACAAAGGCGCTTTCTTCTGCATAGGTCTTGCGGTCTATGCAGCAGCCCGCCTCTGGAGGACCGAAGGCCGGATCGAGGCCGGGGCGCTCCGCAGGGGCATTATGGACATCGCTGCGCAGATACCGCAGAGCAAGGGTACCCACGGGGCAGCCGCAAAGGAAAAATACGGTGTCGCGGGGGCGCTCGAATCCGCAAGGCAGGGCTATCCGGACCTTTTCGCCTCATGGCTGCCATACTGCCGCGAGCACGGAGGCGGGGACACGGAGCTTCTGAAGCTTCTCCTTCTCATCATATCCACGCTCGACGACACCAACATCCTCCACCGCGGAGGAAAGACGGCGCTCCGTCAGGCCCGCGAAACCGCTGCGCAGACACTCTCCGATTTCAGCACCAGGGCGCTCGAACAGATGAACAGACAGTTTGTCAAGGCACGCATTTCACCCGGCGGAAGCGCCGACATGCTCGCTTTGACATTATTTATAACAACAATTACAACCATTTAATTACTAACTATTTTTATTATGGTAACATTGATTCCACACGGTGTTTATCTTCTGGACGGCAAGACAGTTGTCACCGATCCGTCCGGAATGCCATCTGCTGATGAGTCCCGCGAAAACACTATCACCTACGGAATCCTCCGTGCCCACGATGTGGATGGCGGGAAAGGCAAAAAAATGCGCATCAGGTTTGATGCAATGGTCTCCCACGACATTACCTATGTCGGCATTATCCAGACGGCACGTGCCAGCGGACTGGAGAAATTCCCTCTCCCGTACGCAATGACCAATTGCCACAATTCACTTTGTGCCGTCGGCGGAACAATCAACGAGGATGACCACGTGTTCGGTCTTTCAGCCGCCAAGAAATACGGCGGTATCTATGTTCCTGCCAACCAGGCAGTTATCCACCAGTATGCACGTGAGGCCCTGACCCAGTGCGGCAATATGATTCTCGGTTCCGACAGCCACACCCGCTACGGTTCACTCGGCAATATGGGTGTAGGCGAGGGCGGCGGCGAGCTTGTGAAGCAGCTCCTGCGCAACACCTGGGACATCAACGCCCCTGAGGTTGTCCTCGTATGGCTTGAGGGTACTCCACGCAAGGGTATCGGCCCTCATGACGTAGCAATCTCCCTTGTTAAGGCCGTATTCGAAAGCGGTTTCGTAAAGAACAAGGTTCTCGAGTTTGCAGGCCCTGGCGTTGCCGGCCTCTCAACCGATTTCCGCAACGGAATCGACGTGATGACTACCGAGACCACCTGCCTCAGCTCCATCTGGGTAACTGACGACAAGGTGAAGGAATACTACGAGATGCACCGCCGTCCGGAGGCCTACAGGGAGCTCCGCCCGGGCAAGGTTGCATACTACGACAGCATGATCACCATCGACCTGAGCAAGCAGGAGTCAATGATCGCCCTTCCGTTCCACCCGTCAAACGCAGTTTCCATCCACGAACTCCAGGCAGATCCTGTGGGAGTGCTCACAAGGATCCAGGAAGACGCACAGAAGCGTTTCGGCGACAAGGTGAGCGTCAACCTCCTCGACAAGATCAAGGACGGAAAGGTATATGCTGACCAGGGTATCATCGCAGGCTGCTCCGGCGGTACCTACGACAACCTCAGCGAGGCTGCAACCATCCTCAGGGGCAAGTCAATAGGCAACGGTTACTTCACCATGAGCGCATATCCGCAGTCAACCCCTGTATATCTCGCAACCACCCGCAACCACATCGCAGAGGAACTCCTCGAGGCCGGCGTAGTCATCAAGCCTGCATTCTGCGGACCATGCTTCGGTGCCGGTGACGTGCCTTCAAACAACGGATTCTCAATCCGCCACACCACCCGCAACTTCCCTAACCGCGAGGGCTCGAAGCCTGGCCAGGGACAGCTCTCGATGGTTGCCCTCATGGACGCACGCTCAATCGCCGCAACCGCTGCCAACGGCGGAGCCATCACTGCCGCTACCGACGTTGACTACAACGACGACCACAAGCCATACGAGTTCGACGACAGGATCTACAAGAGCCGCATCTACAACGGATACGGTCACGCAGACGAGTCCTACGCACTCCGCTACGGCCCTAACATCAAGGACTGGCCAAAGATGTATCCGATGGAGGACAACATGCTCGTAGAGCTTGCTGCCGTCATCCACGACCCTGTGACCACCACCGACGAGCTCATCCCTTCAGGCGAGACTTCGTCATACCGCTCAAATCCTCTCAAGCTCTCCGAGTTTGCACTCTCACGCCGCGTGCCTGAGTATGTGGGCCTCAGCAAGAGGATCCAGGGCGAAGACCTCCAGCGCAGGGCCGGCAACGTCCCTCAGAACGTGGCTGACGCACTCGCAAAGGTAGGCGCAAAGGCAGAGAACACCTCATTCGGCTCCTGCGTATTTGCAAACCGCCCTGGTGACGGTTCCGCACGCGAGCAGGCTGCATCCTGCCAGAAGGTTCTCGGCGGCGATGCCAACATCTGCTACGAATACGCTACCAAGCGCTACCGCAGCAATTGCATCAACTGGGGTATTGTACCGTTCACAATCGCTCCTGACACCAAGTTCGAATACAAACCTGGCGATTTTGTATTTGTCGAGGGTATCCGCGAGGCCATCCTTTCCGGCAAGGAGGAGATCGATGCCAAGGTGATTGCATCCGACGGTGTTCATCCTATCCATCTCTATTTCCAGAACCTGACCGCCGACGAGCGCCAGATTCTTGCAGACGGATGCCTGATGAACTACTATGCAGCACGCAAGTAACATGTATTTTCAATCAACACTTAAATAAAGACTATCGAAATGAAGAAAATCCAGATGACCACCCCTCTCGTAGAGATGGACGGTGACGAGATGACAAGAATCCTGTGGAAGATGATCAAGGACGAGCTCATCCTCCCATTCGTTGACCTCAAGGCAGAATACTACGACCTCGGACTCGAGTACCGCGACAAGACCTCTGACCAGGTTACCGTCGATTCCGCAAACGCAACCAAGAAGTACGGTGTAGCCGTAAAGTGCGCCACCATCACTCCTAACGTGCAGCGTATGAGCGAGTACAACCTCCACGAGATGTGGAAGAGCCCTAACGGGACCATCCGTGCGATGCTCGACGGTACCGTATTCCGCACACCTATCACCATCCCTGCAATCCACCCTGCAGTGAAGTTTTGGAAGAAGCCTATCACCATCGCACGTCACGCATACGGCGACGTTTACCGTGATGTCGAGATCCAGACCACCGAGCCGGGAGTTGCAAAGCTCGTGTTTGAAGGCGTAAGCGGCAAGAAGGAAGAACTGGTTATCCACAACTTCAAGGGAACCGGCGTCATCGAGGGTATGCACAACACCGACGACTCCATCCGTTCATTCGCACATTCCTGCTTCAAATATGCCCTTGACGTAAAGCAGACCATCTGGTTCGCTACAAAGGACACCATCTCCAAGAAGTATGACGGCCGCTTCAAGGCTATCTTCGAGGAAGTGTTCCAGGAGTACAAGGATGCATTCGAGAAGGCCGGCATCGAGTATTTCTACACCCTTATCGACGACGCAGTTGCACGCGTGATGCGCAGCGAAGGCGGCTTCATCTGGGCTTGCAAGAACTACGACGGTGACGTGATGAGCGACATGGTATCCACCGCATTCGGCTCACTCGCAATGATGACCTCAGTGCTCGTAAGCCCTGACGGAAAATACGAGTATGAGGCTGCCCACGGTACTGTTACCCGCCACTACTACAAGTATCTCAAGGGAGAGGAGACTTCCACCAACCCTATGGCAACCATCTTCGCATGGAGCGGTGCATTCCGCAAGAGGGGTGAATTGGACAACCTCCCTGAGCTTGTCAACTATGCAGACCAGCTCGAGGCTGCCTGCTTCGACACTCTCAACGAGGGTATCGTGACCAAGGACCTGGCCAACCTCATGGAAGGCGTTACCCCTGTGGTCAAGAACTCCGCAGACTTCCTCAAGGCTATCCGCGAGCGTCTCGAGAAGAGGCTCAGCTAATCAGTCTGTACCTTGTTATAATGGGGAGCGGCCGCAGGGCCGTTCCCTTTATTTGTCATTTAATCGATATTTTTCTATATTTGGGAGTTCAACCAACAATCCGGGAAAATGCTGAGAAAAATAAGGATTATCCTTGCGGCGCTGTTCTTCATAGGGATCACGCTGCTCTTTTTGGGATTGGCGGGAGTCCTCGAGCCGTGGCTCGGATGGATGCCCAAGATACAGTTCCTGCCTGCCTTTCTTGCAGTCAATGTCGGCGTCATTGCCGCCCTGCTTTTGCTTACATTCATTTTCGGCCGCATCTACTGCTCCGTGATATGCCCTATGGGCGTGTATCAGGACATAATCTCGTGGCTCAGCGCAAGGCGCAAGGGAAAGAAGGCCCGCTTCCGCTTTGGCCGTGAGCTCAAGGTGCTCCGCTATGGCGTGTGGGTGCTGTTCGTGATTGCCCTCGTGGCCGGAGTGCATGCCTTCGTGTCCATTCTCGCGCCGTACAGCGCATACGGAAGGATGGTCCGCACTTTCTTCGGCGGAGATACGTCCCTTCCGGTCCTGACAGTGGCAATATGCACCTTCGTGGTCATCACCGTCCTGGCATGGATAGGCGGCAGGACCTATTGCAACGCCATCTGTCCTGTGGGGACGACACTCAGTTTCGTGTCGAGGTTTGCCCTGCTGCGTCCTGTCTTCGACAAGGAAAAATGCGTCAGGTGCCATTCCTGCGAAAGGCGCTGCAAAGCCCATTGCATCGATGTCGAAAAGGGAGAGATAGACCACAGCCGCTGCGTAGTGTGCTTCGACTGCATCGGTGCCTGCAAGCCGGGAGGTCTGAAATACAAATTTGCCTACGGCAAGAAGGAAGCTGCCGCAAAGCCGTCCGGCAAGCCTGCTGATGCATCCCGCAGGGCATTCATGGCCGGGACTGCCGTAGCCGCCACCGGTGCCGCCGCTGCAAAGGCTGCCGCCACGGTGACTGCCCTCACGGCTGCCGTATCTGCCGGTGCACAGGAGCAGGAAAAGAAGAGGCTGGACGGGGGACTCGCCGAGATTCTCCCGAAAAAGTCTCCGCAGCGCACTGCGCCCATCACTCCTTTCGGCTCCGGAAGCGCAAAACATTTCTACCAGCACTGCACCGCCTGCCAGCTCTGTGTAACGGCGTGTCCCAACAATGTCCTGCGCCCGTCGGTGAAGCTCGACCATCTCATGCAGCCGGAGATGGGCTATGAGAACGGCTACTGCCGTCCGGAATGCACGAAATGCTCCGAGGTCTGTCCTGCAGGGGCTATCCTGCCGATAACCGCGGAGGAAAAGACCGCCATCCATGTGGGCACTGCCACCGTCGATTACGACCTGTGCGTGGTCAACAGGGATGGTGTCAGCTGCGGCAACTGCGCCCGCCACTGTCCTGCAGGAGCGATAATGATGGTGCGCAAAGACAAGGACGACCCGGATTCGCTCATGATTCCGACTGTCAACGAAGCCCGCTGCATCGGCTGCGGTGCCTGCGAGAACCTCTGTCCGTCGCGTCCTCTCAGCGCAATACACGTCAATGGCCTTCAGGTACATATAAAAGACTGATTTGTTATGGATAGAAGAGATTTTCTCAAGATAGCCGGAGCCGGGGCGGCATCCGCAGCGGCCATTTCCTGCGCGGGCGGGAAAAAGACCGGCGCAGACACCGGCACAATGCCGTCGGCTTCGACCGGCGAGGGAGATATGGAGTACCGTGACGGTGCAAAGGGCGACCGTGTGTCCCTGCTCGGATACGGGTGCATGAGGTGGCCGATGACCGGTAACGACCGCAGTGCCGTCATTGACCAGGAAAGGGTCAACGAACTTGTGGACCGTGCCATTGCCGGGGGAGTCAACTATTTCGACACGTCTCCGACCTATCTGCGCGGCCAGTCGGAAAAGGCCACCGGCATAGCCCTGTCGCGTTATCCGCGCAAGAGTTACTACATCGCCACCAAACTCTCCAACTTTGCCGATTTCAGCCGCAGGTCCACCGAGAAGATGTATCACGACTCGTTTGACCAGATGCAGACGGACTGGTTTGACTATTATCTTCTCCATGCCATCGGACGCGGAGGCTACAATGCCTTCAGGACGCGTTACGAGGACAACGGCATAATGGAGTTCCTCCTGAAGGAGCGCGAGGCCGGGCGTATCCGCAACCTCGGATTCTCCTTCCACGGCAGCAAGCCGGAGTTTGACCAGCTTCTCGCGCTGGACGACAAATACCACTGGGATTTTGTCCAGATACAGATGAACTATCTCGACTGGCGCCACGCCGACGGGGTGAGCAACTCGCAGGCCGAGTATCTCTACGGGGAGCTCGACCGCCGCGGAATCCCGATCGCGGTGATGGAGCCGATTCGCGGAGGCTTCCTCGCAAGCCCTCCGGAGGCCGTTGCAAGACAGTTCAAGGAGCGCCGTCCTGCCGATTCGTCGGCATCCTGGGCCTTCCGGTTCGTCGGCTCTTATCCGCGTGTGATGACCGTGCTCAGCGGAATGACCTACATGGAGCATCTCGAGGACAACCTCAAGACTTTCAAGGGTTTCCGGTATATGGACGGAGAGGAGCTCGAATTCATGGACCGCATGGCCGGGCTGATTGCGGACTATCCTACGGTAGAATGCACCGCCTGCCAGTACTGCATGCCTTGCCCATACGGCATCAACATACCGAAGATATTCAAGCACTACAACGATGCCGTCAAGGAAGGTCTCGTGGCCCAGAGCGCATCGCAGGAGGATTTCAAGAGACTCCGCAAGGCATATCTCACCGGCTACAACAGGGAGGTGCCTCCGCTCAGGCAGGCCGACCACTGCATCGGCTGCGGCCAGTGCAAAGAGCATTGCCCCCAGAGCATAGACATACCGAAGCAGCTCCACAGGATAGACCGCTATGTGGAAAAGCTCAAGCGCGGCACCCTGTAGGCATTCTCCGTGCGCAATTCCTTTCCGGACCTCCGGAATCTGCTGTCCCGGACACTTGCTGTCCGGGCTTTGTTTTGTGCGGGCTGCCCGGCCTGACGGATTTTTACCCGGTACCTCCGTTATTTGCAGGTGAACGTATTTATCCTCAAATCCGCAACCGCCCTCATAAGATGGCACAGAGGTCAAAAAGGTAGCGGCACTGCGGCAAAAGAGGGCGCAACGCAGCAAAAATCGCCACAAAGACGCATAAATTCCCCTTACCCCACCACGCGACTTGAGGCAATACGCAAAATCACGACCATAAGTTGCCGGTGTTATCCAAAG
>CAMBMK010000024.1 GCA_945868745.1 uncultured Bacteroidales bacterium | reverse complement strand
TGCTCGAGTACTTCATCTCCACCCACGGAGCCCGCAAGGGTCTTGCCGATACCGCCCTCAAGACTGCCGACGCAGGTTACCTCACCAGAAGGCTCGTGGACGTTTCCCACGATGTCATCATCAATGAGGAGGACTGCGGCACCCTCAGGGGCATCATCGCTACTGCTATCAAGAACAAGGACGAAGTCGTTGAGTCCCTCGGAGAGAGGATCCTCGGACGTACTGCCGTACACGATATCATCAACCCGCTTACCGGAGAGGTCATCCTCCCTGCAGGCGAAGAGATCAAGGAAGACGTTGCAAATCTCGTTGACCAGCTCCCTATCGAGCAGATCGAAATCCGTTCGGTACTTACCTGCCAGTCCCGCAAGGGTGTCTGCGCGAAGTGCTACGGACGCAACCTCGCCACCAGCCGCATGGTTGAGAAGGGTGAAGTCGTCGGAGTCATCGCAGCGCAGTCCATCGGTGAGCCTGGTACACAGCTTACCCTCCGTACATTCCACGTCGGCGGTACGGCATCAAGCACCGCTGCAGACTCCTCAATCGAGTCCAAGTACGAGGGAATTCTCCAGTTCTCCGAGCTCAGGACCATCAGGAGGATTGACGACGACGGCAGCGAGAAGGAGATTGTGGTAAGCCGCATGACCGAGCTCCGCATCATCGATGCGACTACCGGAATGACATTCTCGCAGTATGACATCCCTTACGGAGCCACCCTCTACAAGAAGGATGGCGATACCGTTGGCAAGGGAGACCTCATCTGCGAATGGGACCCTTACAACGCAATCACCATCGTCGAGACCTCCGGCATCATCAGGTTTGTCGATCTCATCAGGGACGTCAACTTCCGTGAGGACATCGCCGACGAGTTTGCAGTCAACAAGGACAAGGTCATCATCGAGTCCAAGGACAAGACCAGGAACCCTTCAATCTACATCGTGGATGAAGCCGGCAACA
Organism: uncultured Bacteroidales bacterium; assembly: GCA_945868745.1. Taxonomy (GTDB): domain Bacteria; phylum Bacteroidota; class Bacteroidia; order Bacteroidales; family UBA932; genus Cryptobacteroides. The sequence goes on along the minus strand of CAMBMK010000024.1, from coordinate 26,150 downwards.
CACTGCGCCAGTTCAACCTCCCTGTAGGTGCACACGTCACCGTCGAGGACGGCCAGAGCGTGAGGGTAGGCGACATCGTGATGAAGATTCCACGTGCAATCGGAAAGTCAAGCGATATCACCGGAGGTCTTCCTCGAGTTACCGAACTCTTCGAGGCCAGGACTCCATCCTCCCCTGCCATCATCTCCGAAATCAACGGAGAGGTGCTCATGGGCAAGGTCAAGAGAGGAAACCGCGAGATCATCGTCAAGAACAAGGTCGGCACCGAGAAACACTATCTCGTTCCGCTTACCAAGCAGATTCTCGTGCAGGAGAACGACTATGTAAGGGCCGGAACCCGTCTTTCCGACGGCGGCATCTCCCCTACCGACATCCTCAACGTGCTCGGACCTGTCAAGGCTCAGGAATACATTGTGAATGAGGTCCAGGCGGTTTACCGCCTCCAGGGTGTGAAGATCAACGACAAGCACTTCGAGATCATCGTTAGGCAGATGATGCGCAAGGTGCAGATCGGAGACCCGGGAGACACCGATTTCCTTCCGGAGGAGCTCGTGGACAAGTGGGTATTCATGGACACCAACGACAACATCTACGGCAAGCTCTTCGTTGTCAACAAGGGCGGCTCCCAGAAGTATGTCAACGGTGACATCATCACCGCACGCGACCTGCGCAACGAGAACGCAACCCTCGAACGTCAGGGCCTTGAGATGATGGTAACCCGCGAGGCCAAGCCTGCAACTGCAAGACAGGTGCTCCAGGGTATCACCCGCGCAGCCCTCAAGACCGACAGCTTCATGTCTGCGGCATCCTTCCAGGAGACTACGAAGGTGCTCAGCGAGGCGGCAATCCGCGCACGCGTGGACTACCTCGAGGGTCTGAAGGAGAACGTCATCAGCGGTCACCTCATCCCTGCCGGAACCGGTCTGAAGGAATACCAGGACATCCAGGTCACCAGCAAGGAGGATTTTGCAAAGGAAATGAACGAGATTTAACTTCCAACCGTTTGGAAAGTTAGATATTATTCGTAAATTTGCGCCGCTTAACAGCAATAGTAATCATTTTATTAACAACTAAAATTTTTTGCAAGATGGCAGAATACCTTATGCCGGAAAAGAAGCAAGAGATTTTCGCAAAGTACGGGAAGTCCAATACAGCCACCGGCTCGCCTGAGAGTCAAGTTGCTTTATTCTCCTACCGTATCAATCACCTCACCGAGCACGTGAAGAAGAACAAGAAGGATGTGGTTACACGCCGTTCCCTTCTCCGTCTCGTCGGAAAGAGGCGTCAGGTTCTGGATTACCTCCAGAAGGTTGACATCGAAAGATACAGGAAAATCGTCAAGGAGCTCGGTCTCCGTCGATAACAAATACGGTGGACGGCCTGTCCGGCGCGGGCAGGCTGTCATAACCGGGAGAAATAGCGGTGTGAGAACACCGCTTTTTTTTGAAAACACACAGTACGCAATAATGAACATAATCAACAAGAAGATTGAATTATCCGACGGTCGGGTAATCGAAATTGAGACCGGCAAACTCGCCAAGCAGGCGGACGGTTCAGCAGTCGTAAAGATGGGTGGCACTATGCTTCTTGCCACAGTGACCTGCGCAAAAGAAGTAACTGAAGGAACTGACTTCCTTCCACTCCAGGTAGATTACAAGGAAAAATTCTACTCTGCCGGAAGATTTCCGGGAGGATTCATGAAAAGGGAAGGAAAGGCTTCCGACTATGAAGTCCTTGTAGCAAGGCTCGTGGACCGCGCCCTCAGGCCGCTTTTCCCTGAAGATTTCCACCTTGCAGTATTCGTGAATATCTGGCTCATCTCCGCCGAGAAGGACATCCAGCCTGACGCACTTGCAGGACTTGCAGCATCCGCAGCCCTGGCAGCAAGCGACCTTCCGTTCCTCGGACCTATCTCCGAAGTACGCGTGGCAAGGATTGACGGCCAGTTCAGGATCAACCCTACATTCTCCGAGACGGAAAAGGCAGACCTCGAGCTTATGGTGGCTGCAACCGAGGAGAACATCATGATGGTCGAAGGCGAGATGAAGGAGGTCACCGAGGACGTGATGCTCGAGGCCATCAAGTTTGCACATGAAGAAATCAGGAAGCACTGCCGCATACAGCTTGAGATCAACCGGGAGTGCGGCAAGAGCGTAAAGAGGGACTATCCTCACGACGAAGAGGACGAAGACCTCCGCAAAGCCGTGCACGAGTTCTGCTACGGCAGGTGCTATGAGCTTGCAAAGTCTGCAAAGCCAAAGCAGGAGCGTACCGAAGGATTTGAGAAGATCAAGGCCGACTTCCTCGCTACCCTCTCCGAAGAGGACCAGGAGGCAAAGGCCGCAATGGTAAACCGCTACTACAACCACGAGGAGAAGGAAGCCATGCGCAACCTCATCCTCGACGAGGGCATCCGTCTTGACGGCCGCCATACCGACCAGGTACGTCCTATCTGGTGCGAAGTTGACTGCCTCCCTTGCGCACACGGCTCAGCCATCTTCACAAGGGGTGAGACACAGTCTCTTGCAAGCGTTACCCTCGGCACCAAGCTCGACATGAAGGAAATGGACGAGGTGCTCATCCAGGAGACACAGCAGTTTACCCTCCACTACAACTTCCCTCCGTTCGCAACCGGAGAAGCCAAGGCACAGAGGGGTGTCGGCCGCCGCGAAATCGGTCACGGCAACCTCGCATTCAGGGCTCTCAAGGCCGTTATGCCAAAGGCTCCGGAATTCCCTTACGCAGTACGTGTCGTATCCGATATCCTTGAGTCAAACGGCTCATCCTCACAGGCTTCCATCTGTGGCGGCTGCCTCGCGCTCATGGACGCCGGCGTGCCTATCAGCAAGCCTGTGGCAGGTGTGGCAATGGGACTCATCACTGACGAAAAGAATCCTAACGACCGCTACGCAATCCTTACCGACATCCTCGGCGACGAGGACCACCTCGGAGATATGGACTTCAAGGTAGCAGGTACAAAGGACGGCATCACCGCAACCCAGATGGACATCAAGGTTGACGGTCTTTCATACGAGGTTCTCGAAAAGGCACTTGAGCAGGCCCGTCTGGGAAGGCTCCACATCATGGGTGAGATGATGAAGACCATCGACACCCCTCGCGAGGACTACAAGCCGTTCGTTCCGAGAATCAAGTCCTTCGAAATCGACAAGGACTTCATCGGGGCAGTCATCGGCAAGGGCGGAGAGACCATCCAGAAGATCCAGGCTGAGACCGGTGCAGTCATTTCCATCGACGAGGTTGACGGAAAGGGCATCGTGGACATCGCCACCAATGACGGAGAGGCAATGCAGAAGGCCTACGACTGGATCCAGAGCATCTGCGCAAAGCCTGAGGTCGGAGAGGTTTACCACGGAAAGGTCGTTTCCATCCTCGAATTCGGAGCATTCATCGAGATTCTTCCGGGCAAGGAAGGACTCCTCCACATCTCCGAGATTGCATGGAACAAGACCGACAAGGTTGAGGATGTTCTCAATGTCGGCGACGAGGTGGATGTGAAACTTCTCGAAATCGACGCAAAGACCGGCAAAATGCGCCTCTCAATGAGGGCACTTCTCGACAAGCCGGAAGGATATGTTGAGCCGGAGCGCAGGCCGCGTCAGGACCGTGGACCGCGCCAGGAGCGTGAGGACCGCCGCCGCGATGACCGCAGGGGCGAGCGCCGTGACGACCGCAGGGGACCGCGCCAGGACCGTGGACCACGCCAGGAGCGTGAGGACCGACGCGAGGACAGGCGTGCACCGCGCCGTCCGTTCGGACAGAGATTCGAAGACACTCCAGCCGACTCCAGCGAATCAGGCAACGAGCCGGACATCTTCTAAAGATTGGATATTCTGATGAAAAGGGGGTGAATCTTCAGTACGGAGTTCACTCCCCTTTTTGTTTCAACGGCGGTGCCCAACCGTCATAACAATTGTTGGTCATCATTAACATTATGAAAAAATCATCTATTGCAAGGACCGTCATTTCACTGGTCCCGATTCTGGTCCTCGTGGGACTTCTTGCCCTGGACATCAGCATTTTCGGCAGCGACAGCATCCTCGGGGCAAGCCAGATTTCCCTGCTTTTCAGCGCAGGCATCTGCGTATGGCTGTCAATGTGGCTCTTCAAGACGCCGTGGAAAGAATTTGAAGCGGCAATCAAGAGCAACATCGGCGACGTCACCACTGCCATCGTGATCCTGTTTCTCATAGGCGCCATATCCGGCACCTGGACCGTCAGCGGCATTGTCCCGACATTCATCTACTACGGTGTCAAAATCATCAGCCCCAAGTTTTTCCTGCTCACGGCATGCGTCATCTGCGCATTCGTGTCCGTGATGATAGGCAGTTCGTGGACCACCATCGCCACCATAGGAATAGCCCTGATGGGCATCGGCAAGGCACAGGGATTCTCCGACGGAATGATTGCGGGCGCGATTATCTCCGGAGCCTATTTCGGCGACAAGATTTCCCCGCTTTCCGACACCACGGTGATGGCCGCATCCATCAACAACGTGCCGCTATTCTCGCATATCAAATACCTGATGTTCACAACAATACCATCAATCGTAATCACACTCGTGATATTCACCGTACTCGGTTTCTCGCACACCGGGACCGAGGCGGCCCGGATCGACACCTACACCACCACGCTCGGCAGTACATTCAACATCACCCCGTGGCTGATGATCGTCCCCGTCCTGACAGGCATCATGATAGCCAGGAAGATGCCCGCACTCATAGTTCTTGCTCTTTCCACGATGCTGGCGGCCATTGCGGCAATCATTTTCCAAAGCAATATCGTGACCGGAATAGGAAGCGCCATCACGGAGGGGCCGCTTTGGAAGGTGCAGTTCACCGGCATAGTGGAGACCATCTACAACTCAGTCAATATCGAGACAGGCAATCCTGACGTGAACAGCCTTGTGGCAAGCCGCGGAATGATCGGCATGCTCAACACAGTCTATCTCATCATCTGCGCAATGTGCTTCGGAGGCTGCATGAAGGCAAGCGGAATGCTCCACCATCTCGCATCACTGATCCTGCCTTTCACCAAGAGGAGGACCTCGCTTGTGGCATCGACCGTAGTGAGCGGAACTGCCCTGAACGGCATCGTCTCCGACCAGTACCTTGCCATCATCCTGACATCCAACATATTCAAGGACATTTACGAGAGGGAGGGATATGAAAGCAGGCTTCTGAGCAGGGCCGTGGAGGATTCAGCCACGATCACTTCCCCGCTGTATCCGTGGAGCAGCTGCGGCATGACGCAGTCCACGATACTGAGCGTTCCTACCCTGACCTACCTGCCGTTCTGCTTCTTCAACTGGATCAGCCCGCTTATGAGCATAGTCATCGCATCGGCCGGCTACAAAATTTTCAGGAAAAAGGAGGCTAACGGTTAGAAAGTCCTCGGGAGAAAGGAGAAATACTTTCACAATGCAACATAAATAAGCAGACAGGAAGCAGTTTTATCATTAAAAAGCCGCTTCCTGTTTTTTATTTGAAATATTGTCATTATTTTTGGGAATATGTTCATGTGGCCGGCTAAAAGACCTGTCGGCTTTTTAGTCAACCTCCACAAACAAATGGAAAACTATACAACACATAATAGCAACACAATGCGTAAGATAATCGAATGCGTACCTAACTACAGTGAAGGACGCGACAAAACAGTCATCGACAGGATAGTAGCGGCCATCTCGGCTGCAAGTGCAAACGGAGAAAAGGTCAAGGTGCTTGACGTTGATCCGGGTGAAGCCACCAACCGTACGGTTGTAACCTTCGTGGGAAGCCCGGAGGCAGTCCTCGAGGCAGCCTTCCAGGGTGCGAAAAAAGCGCAGGAACTCATCGACATGAGGCAGCACCACGGTGCCCACCCGCGCTCAGGAGCCACTGACGTGCTTCCGCTCATCCCGGTTGCAGGCACGACACTTGAAGAATGCGCAGTCCTTGCAAGAGGCCTTGCCAAGAGGCTTTACGAGGAGCTCGGCATCCCTTGCTACTGCTATGAGGCCGCAGCCTTCACCCCGGAAAGGAAGAACCTCGCCGTCTGCCGCGCAGGTGAATACGAAGCACTTCCGGAGAAAATCGCCGACCCTGCACGCAGGCCTGACTTCGGACCGGAGGAATACAACGAGACCGTGGCAAAAGCGGGAGCGACCAACGTGGGAGCACGCAACTTCCTCATTGCGGTCAACTACAACCTCAACACCACGTCCACACGCCGCGCCATGGCAGTGGCATACGACGTCCGCGAGAAGGGACGCCAGGCACGTGAGGGAGGCTCCCTTACCGGCAAGGTGCTGAAAGACGAAAACGGCAAGCCTGTCTGGATCCCTGGCACCCTCAAGGGATGCAAGGCAATCGGCTGGTACATCGACGAATACGGCATTGCACAGGTGTCCATGAACATAACCGATATCAACGAGGTTCCGCTCCACAAAGCCTTCGAGGAGGTGTGCAGGGCAGCATCGGCCCGCGGCCTGAGGGTGACCGGCGTTGAAATCGTGGGACTCGTCCCGAAATGTGTACTCATCGATGCCGGAAGGTATTTCCTCGAGAAGCAGCAGAGGTCAACCGGCATTTCCGAGGAGGAAATCATAAAGATTGCCGTCAAGTCGATGAGCCTCGACGACCTCAAGCCATTCAATCCTAAGGAGAAAGTCATCGAATACCTGATGGAGGACGAAAAGGAACTTGCCGAAAAGGAAAGGCTCATCCGCATGACTGTCAAAGGCTTTGCCCAGGAGACAGCTTCGGAGAGCGCAGCACCTGGCGGCGGCTCCATTTCCGCATATATGGGAGCGCTCGCAGCAGCCCTCGGCGCAATGGTGGCCAACCTCTCCGCCCACAAGAGGGGCTGGGACGACAGGTGGAAGGAGTTCTCCGACGTCGCAGACAGGGGCCAGGCCGTGATGAACGAGCTCCTCGCCCTCGTGGACGAAGACACTGCGGCATTCAACCGCATCATGGACGTATTCTCCATGCCTAAGGGCACCGACGAGGAAAAGGCTGCAAGGGCCGCGGCTCTCGAAGAGGCTACCCTCTACGCCACACAGGTGCCTCTGCGCACTATGAAGGCAGCCCTCAAGGCACTTCCGATTGCAAAGGAAATGGCGCAGAACGGCAACCCGGCATCGGCTTCCGACTCAGGTGTGGCTGCACTCGCGGCAACAGCGGCAGTAAGGGGCGCCTGCCTCAACGTCCGCATCAATGCAGCAGGTCTGAAGAACCGCCAGATGGCGGACGAACTCACATCCGAGGCCGCAGAAATCGTGGATGAGGCAATGAAGATGCAGAACGAAGTGCTTGCAATTGTTGACAGCAAAATCGAACAGTAATATGAACAGATTTCAGGAAGAAATACTTTTGGGAATACCGTCGGAGCTTCCCGCACCGAAACCCTATGACACAACGGTGAACCACGCTCCGAAGAGGAAGGACATCCTCACCGAAGAGCAGAAGGTGCTCGCCCTCAAGAACGCCCTGCGCTACTTCCCTGCAAAGCACCACGCAGTGCTGGCAAAGGAGTTTGCCCAGGAGCTCAGGGACTACGGAAGGATCTATATGTACCGCTTCCGTCCGGATTATGAGATGTTTGCGCGCCCTATTGAAGAGTACCCGGCCAAATGCCGCCAGGCCGCCGCAATTATGGCGATGATCCAGAACAACCTCGACCCGCGCGTGGCACAGCATCCACACGAGCTCATCACCTACGGTGGCAACGGAGCCGTGTTCCAGAACTGGGCACAGTACAGGCTCACAATGAAATACCTTGCCGAGATGACCCAGGAGCAGACTCTCGCAATGTACTCCGGCCTTCCTATGGGACTTTTCCCGAGCCACAAGGATGCCCCGAGGGTGATTGTCACCAACGGTATGGTCATCCCCAACTACTCCAGCCAGGACGACTGGGAGAGGTACAACGCGATGGGAGTCTCGCAGTACGGCCAGATGACTGCCGGATCATATATGTACATCGGCCCGCAGGGTATCGTGCACGGCACCACCATCACTGTGATGAACGCTGCACGCAAACAGCTCAAGGCCAAGGGCATAGCCGGCACTGCAGAGAATATGAAAGGCATGCTCTTCGTCACCGCCGGTCTCGGTGGCATGTCCGGAGCCCAGCCTAAGGCCGGCAACATCGCGGGAGTCGTGAGCGTCACCGCCGAAATCAACCCTCTTGCAGCGGAAAAACGCTACAACCAGGGATGGGTGGACGAGCTCCACACCGACCTCGACGAGCTCATTCCGCGCATCCGCAAGGCCATGTCAGACCGTGAAGTCGTGTCAATGGCATATGTGGGCAATGTGGTTGACCTCTGGGAAAGGCTTGCCGACGAGCACATCCATGTGGAACTCGGCTCCGACCAGACCTCGCTGCACAACCCGTGGGCAGGCGGATACTATCCTGTCGGCTACAGCCTCGAAGAGTCCAAGGAGATGATGGCAAACGAGCCGGAGAAGTTCAAGGAGGCAGTCAGGGCATCCCTCAGGCGCCACGTGGCCGCAATCAACCGTCTCACCGCGGAGGGAATGTACTTCTTTGACTACGGCAACGCCTTCCTTCTCGAAAGCTCCCGTGCGGGTGCGGACATTCTCCGTCCGGACGGCACATTCAGGTATCCGTCCTATGTCCAGGACATTATGGGCCCTCTCTACTTTGACTACGGTTTCGGCCCGTTCCGCTGGGTATGCATGTCACAGAACCCTGAGGACCTCGCAAAGACCGACGCCATCGCAGTGAAGGTGCTCCGCGAGATTTCGGAAAACTCCCCTGAGGAGATCCGCAGCCAGATGCACGACAACATCCACTGGATCGAGGAGGCCGGCAGGAACAAGCTCGTGGTAGGCTCGCAGGCCCGCATCCTCTACGCCGACTGCGAGGGCCGCACAAAGATAGCCCTGGCATTCAACGAGGCCATCCGCACCGGCGAAATCACCGCCCCGATCGTGCTCGGCCGCGACCACCACGACGTATCAGGCACCGACTCGCCTTTCCGCGAGACTTCCAACATCTATGACGGCTCGCAGTTCACCGCCGACATGGCCATCCAGAACGTCATCGGAGACTCCTTCCGCGGCGCCACCTGGGTATCCATCCACAACGGAGGCGGCGTAGGCTGGGGCGAGGTCATCAACGGCGGATTCGGAATGGTCATCGACGGAAGCGAAGACTCCGCACGCCATATCAGGGAAATGCTCTTCTGGGACGTCAACAACGGCATCGCACGCCGCAGCTGGGCCCGCAACGAAGGAGCCAACCACGCCATCATCCGCGAGATGGAGCGCACCCCGGGCCTCAAGGTCACCATCCCTAACGTCGCAGACGACACCCTTGTACGTGAAGCACTAAAATAATCAAGCATAATGATCCACAGAATAAATCCCAACGAACATCTCACAATCGACAGAATCAAGGAGATAATCGACAACCACGCCACACTCGAGCTTTCGCAGGAGGCAGTTGCAGCCATCGGAAAATGCCGTTCCTACCTCGACAGCAAGATGGAGGACATAGGCCGCCCGGTCTATGGTGTGACCACCGGTTTCGGATCCCTCTGCAACATCACCATCCCGTCGGACGACCTTTCGCAGCTCCAGCACAATCTCGTGATGTCCCACGCCTGCGGAAGCGGCGAAAAAGTGCGTCCGGAGATTGTAAGGATAATGCTCATACTCAAGGCCCAGTGCCTCTCATACGGCCATTCCGGCGCACAGCTTGAGACCGTGCAGAGGCTTCTGGACATGTTCAACAACGACATCATCCCTGTCGTATATCAGCACGGCTCGCTCGGGGCCTCCGGCGACCTTGCTCCGCTTGCACACCTCTGCCTCCCGATAATCGGCATGGGCACTGTCCTCTACAAAGGCCAGGAGCGTCCTTCGGCTGAAGTGTTTGCAGAGCTCGGACTTTCCACCGTACGCCTCAAATCCAAGGAAGGCCTCGCCCTCCTCAACGGCACGCAGTTCATGAGCGCACACGCAGTATGGTGCATGCTCAAGAGCAGGAGGCTGATGGCCTGGGCCGACATCATCGGTGCCATCTCCCTCGATGCTTTCGACGGACGCATCGAGCCGTTCTACCCGCTCACCCACCAGCTCCGTCCCCACAAGGGACAGATCGGGACCGCAGCGCGCTTCCTCAGCCTTCTGGAAGGCAGCGAGCTCATCAGCAGGCCGAAGGAGCACGTCCAGGACCCGTATTCATTCCGCTGCATCCCCCAGGTGCACGGCGCCGTCAAGGACACAATGACATATGTGGAGTCCGTCATCGACACTGAAATCAACAGCGCGACCGACAATCCGAACGTCTTCCCTGACGAGGACATGATCATCTCCGCCGGCAACTTCCACGGCGAGCCGATTGCCATCCCTATGGACATGCTCGCACTCGCAATGTCCGAAATCGCAAGCATCTCCGAAAGGCGCATCTACCGCCTCATCTCCGGGCAGAGGGGCCTCCCTTCATTCCTTGTGGCAAAGCCGGGACTCAACAGCGGATTCATGATTCCGCAGTACACCGCCGCCTCCATCGTAAGCCAGAACAAGGGACTCTGCTGGCCTGCTTCCTGCGACACTGTCTCATCCTCACAGGACCAGGAGGACCACGTAAGCATGGGCGCAAATGCAGCCACCAAGCTCGCAAGAGTCGTGGACAATGTCGAGGAAGTGCTCGCAATCGAGCTTATGAATGCGGCACAGGCTCTTGACTTCAGGCGTCCGGCAAAGACCTCGCCGAAGCTCGAGGCCATCCTGGCGGACTACCGCAAGGAAGTTCCGTTCATCGATGTGGACACCTATATGCACCCTCTCATCCTCAAGTCGATAGATTTCATCCGCAATGAAACGTACATTCGTTGACATAAAGGAGATTGTCGGAGTACAGCCTTCCGGCGTCCTGCGTCTGCAGGGCGCTGAAATGGCTTCCACCGGCACAGTCCGGAATGCATGGCTGACCGTCGAGGACGGCCTGATTTCAGCCTTCGGACCGATGGACACGCTTCCGGAGGATACCGGCGAAAAGATTGACTGCGCCGGCAGCATTCTCATGCCTGCCTTCTGTGACTCACATTCCCACGTGGTCTATGCCGGGAGCCGCGAGGGAGAGTTCCGCGACAAGATCGAGGGACTGAGCTATGCCGAGATTGCAGCCCGCGGAGGCGGCATCCTCAACTCCGCGGACCTTCTCCACAACACCTCAGAGGACGAACTCTTCGAACAGAGCATCGCCAGGGTGCGCGAGGTGATGGCCAAGGGCACAGGAGCCCTCGAGATCAAGAGCGGCTACGGGCTCAACACCCGTGACGAGCTCAAGATGCTCCGTGTCATCAAAAGGATACGGGAAAGCGTCCCTGCTACCGTCAGGGCCACATTCCTCGGGGCACACGATGTGGGAAGGGGCTACGGCAAGGACGAATATGTGCGCATTGTCTGCGAGGAGATGATTCCTGCAGTGGCACAGGAGAATCTCGCAGAGTTCGTGGACGTGTTCTGCGACGAGGGATTCTTCACCGTGGAGGAGACAGCACGCATAATGGAGGCCGGAAAGGCCTTCGGTCTTGTGCCGAAGATTCACGCCAACGAGATGGCCGTATCAGGCGGAGTGCAGGTCGGAGTGGCCCACGGGGCACTTTCGGTCGATCACCTTGAAAAGACCACCGATGCCGAAATCGAGGCTCTCAAGGGTTCCGCTACCATGCCTACGATGCTCCCCGGCTCTTCATTCTTCCTCGGACTGCCTTACGGCAGGGCAAAGGACTACATCGCAGCCGGGCTCGGAGTAGCGCTTGCAAGCGACTACAACCCGGGTTCATCACCTTCCGGCGACATGAGGTTCGTAATGGCACAGGGCTGCATCAAGATGAAGCTCACCCCGGTACAGGCTCTCAACGCCTGCACCATCAACAGCGCCTATGCTATGGGAGTCAGCGGGATAACCGGTTCAATCACTCCCGGAAAGAGGGCCGACCTCATCCTCACCGTCCCGATTTCATCGCTCGACTTCATCCCTTACAGCTACACCACCCCATTCATCAGGCAGGTCTATCTTGCCGGAAAGGAACTGTAGAATCCGTTTCGGACTATTCAGCTTTTGAATATATTCATCCTTATATCCCGCGGTTATTTTTTGTAACCGCGGGTTCTTTTTGGCCGGTCGTCAAAAAAAACATCATAAGGCAAAAAGAGGGCAATATCAGTAAAACATAATGAGTTACGCGCTGAAGGCCCTGGGATGGGTATAAATCATTTTAAAGTACACCGCTTGCTTTTTGAAAAATATTTCATACCTTTAACCGATATCGCATTTGCGAAACAACATTTTACCAACTTTTATTACTAACCATATAAATGATGAGGACCAAACTTATCCATTGTATTGCAATTGCCCTGCTGTTTGCAGCTTGCGGCAAGAGTGAACCTTATGATCCGGCAAAGGACAACAACAAGAAACCGGAAATCGAAGAGGAGGAGGTAGAATATACCGTTGACAAGGACGGGTATGCCACCTTTACATATGAGGGCTTTACCTACAAATTCCTCAAGGCCGTGGTTGACACCAAGGACGCCAAGGCGGCAAAAGCCAAAATCGAGAGCGACCTCAAGTTCATCAATGAGAACATACCGGAAAAGGCGCTCAAGGTGATGAAAAAGAACCCTATCTGGCTTGAGGAGAACAACACCAACAACAAGAGCGCGGCCTGGTGCCACGTAAATCCCGGCGGCGGGACACAATGGGGTGGACTTGCAGCGAAAGAATACTGCGTGGAAATCACCAACTACAAGTATTATGTCAGCTGGTCCAACCAGAACCAGCCGCTTATGGTGCTCCACGAGCTCTGCCACCTTTACCAATGCCTGGCACTCGGAGGCAACAACAATGCCGACATCAAGAAAGCCTATGACAATGCAAAGGCCAATGTGGACATTTACACCAACGGAAGATACAGGAGCGACATCAAGGACAAGGTCGGCGTACCTACCACCAGTGTCTATGCAATGAACACGATGTGGGAGTATTTCTCCGAAATCTGCGAGGCCTATTGGGGTGAAAATGACTATGCCCCGTTCAATTACGCCGAGCTGAAAGAAAAGGACCCGGTGGGATTCCAGCTTATGGTGGACACCTGGGGACCAAGGGAAGACATGGAATGATTTTTCCGCTCCGGGAGCACTGTTTCAATAAATAATTGACCGTCTTATGAGTACGATATTGAAAAGACTGTCATTACTGACAGCAGCAATCCTTTTCCTTGCAGGCAACGCCTCCTGCAACAAGGAGGTCTATGACCCGGCAAAGGACGGAGGTAACAAGACCGAGGAGCCTAAAAAGGACGAACCGGACAATTCCGGGACCGGGAACGATGTGGTTACCACACCTCCGGCAACCCTCACGCAGTGGCTTGACTATAAGGAATCCCCGCTCGACCCTTTCTACAAAAAATATGTTGACTGCGACGGACTGCCGATTCTTTCCTCCGAAAAGGTAAAGGACGAGGCTCTCCTTCAGGTCTGCTATATCGCAAGGCATATGCTTTCCCGTATCCCCGAGGCAAGGGAGGAGATGATAAAATGCCATTTCCGCATCGGGGTCGTGGCATACACCGAAAACATCACCGACCTGCCTGAATGCAAGATGATGCCTATCTGGTGGCCCGATACCGATTGGGATGCCAGGGGCCGCGGATACGGTGCGACACTTGCAATCCCCGTGATGTCCATCGGCGAGGAAAATGTGATAAAAATCCCCGATTTCAACGAAAGGTACTGGGACCAGAGCATTATGGTCCACGAGTTTGCACACAACGTGGACTTCGCACTCAGCCGCATAGACCAGAATTTCAAGACCGCCCTTGCGGACGCATTCGCAAGTGCCGAATCTGCAGGACTCTGGAAGGATTCGTATTCGATGACCAACAGCGCAGAGTACTTTGCGGAAGGCGCCCAGGCCTGGTTCAATACCTGCAGCATTGTCGTTCCAAACATCAATGGAGTCGGCACCTTCAATCTCAAGGACAGGAACCAGCTGAAATTCTACGACGCCAAGCTGTATGAACTGTGCGCGAGCGTGTTCCCGGAGGAGCCGCTCAAGGGTTACCATTTCGACTACGATTAGAGCGGAAGCGGCCCCTATTTCTCTTGAACCAATTATTCCTAATTATTAACTAATTAATTCAACTTTATGAAACGAATCATCTTTGGGATCATTCTGACCGTATTGTGCGCACAATTCGCGTTCGGTCAGACGATACCTGTGACAGGTACCATCGTTTCCTCATCAGACGGCACTCCGGTGGTAGGCGCTACCGTTCAGGACAGGGCAGCCGGAACATTTGCCATCTCTGATGAGAACGGAAGATTCAAGGTAAATGCAGGTGAGAAATCAACCTCTCTCTACATCATGTGCCTCGGATTCCGTGACTACACACTTACCCTCTCTTCAGCAAAAGACTACAAGGTCTCCCTTGAGCCGGATGCGCTTATGCTCGACGAGACAATGGTCATCGCTTATGGTCAGGGCAAGAAGACTTCCTTTACCGGTTCAGCTACCGTCGTGAAGAAGGAAGAGCTTGAAAAGATTTCAACATCCAATGTCACCCAGGCCCTCCAGGGTTTGAGTGCAGGTGTACAGGTCATCAACAACTCGGGCCAGCCTGGTTCATCAGGTTCCATCACCATCCGCGGTATCGGCTCAATGAACGCCTCTTCAAGCCCGCTCTACGTTGTGGACGGTGTGGCTTACTCAGGCTACATCAATGCCATCGCACCTACTGACATCGAGTCCATGACCGTCCTCAAGGACGCATCCGCAACTGCTCTTTACGGTTCACGTGCAGCCAACGGCGTCATCGTGATCACGACCAAGAAGGGACAGAACGAGAACGGCAAGGTATCTTTCCGCGCAAGCCTCGGATTCGCATCCCTCGCAGTTCCGCTTCCTGATGTACTCACCCCTAATGAGTATGCACAGGGCACCTGGAGAGGACTCTACAACCAGAACATCGACGCAGGCTATTCAGTAGCCGATGCCGGCGAGCTTGCCGCAATCACGGTCGGCAACGAGTTCAAGGTGCATCCTTTCCCTTCACAGAACATCGTAGATGCAACCGGAAAGCCTCTATACGGAGACAACGACCTCCTCTATTATGCAGACTGGCGCGGCGAGACCCTGAAAGTGCGTCCACGTCAGGAGTACAACATCGATTTCAGCGGAAAGTCCGGAAAGACCTCATACTTCTTCTCCGCCGGCTATCTCGAAGACAAGGGTATCTTCACAACCCAGCAGTTCAACCGTATCTCCGGCCGTTCCAATGTCACCAGCAAGATCAAGGACTGGCTTGAGATAGGTACCAACACCTCTTTCGCACACAGCCTTACTGATGCCCCTGCAGGGGACTCTGTGGTATGGTTCCTCCGTACTATGCCGTCCATCTACAGCATCTACCAGTACAACGCCGAGACCGGCACCTACAATAAGGATGCAAAGGGCAACTATCTCTATGACTACGGTCTTGACCGTGCCGGATGGTCTGGATGGAACGTGCTTGCAGATGCTGCCTACAATTCTTACAAGACCTACAGTGACCAGATTTCCACCCGTGACTACATCGACATCACCTTCATACCGGGTCTGAATTTCCGCAGCACCATTTCCCTCGACTACTACATTACCAAGTACGACGGATACTCAAGCTCTGAATATGGCTTCCTCGCCGGTACAGGCGGAGCCGCATCCAAGAGCTATGACAGGAGCGTTTCCACAACCTGGACCAACCTCCTTACCTTCAACCGCCAGTTCGGTGACCACAACGTAGGCGTCCTCCTCGGACACGAGAGCTACTCCCGCACCGTCGCAGGTCTTTCTGCAGGCCGCAAGGGATTCCCGTTCGCAGGACTTGTGGAGCTCAGCTCTGCAGCCGTTGCAGACTACTCCACATCATACTCCGACAACTACAGGCTTCTCTCATTCTTCAGCCGCTTCGAGTATGATTACAAGGACAAATACTATGTATCCGCTTCGTTCCGTACCGACGGATCCTCAAGGTTCTCCCCTGAAGCAAGATGGGGCTATTTCTGGTCTCTCGGTGCTTCATGGCGTATCAACAATGAGGAATTCCTCAAGGATGTCTCCTGGATCGACAACCTCAAGATAAAGGCTTCCTACGGTGCAGTCGGCAACGACGGCCTCTCATCCTGGTACTGCTATCAGGGTCTTTACTCCACCGGCTACAACGATATGAACAACGCCGGTGTTGTCATTTCCCGTCTTCCTAACACCACCCTCAAGTGGGAGACCAACCTCCAGATGAACGTCGGTGTGGACTTCGCACTCTTCAGGAAGATTTCCGGAGGTATCGAGTACTTCGACAGAAGGTCAAAGGACCTCCTCTTCACAATGCCTATGGCACCTTCAACCGGTTTCAGCGGAATCGACCGCAACATCGGTGACGTGAAGAACTACGGTATCGAGTTCAACATCGACTACGCTGTCATCAACAACGACAAATTCCAGTGGAACATGAACCTCAACGCCACCCACTACCAGAATGTCATCACCAAGCTCCCTCAGAAGGAGATGAACGCAGGTGTATTCAAGTGGATGGAAGGCCAGAGCCGCTACAACTTCTGGGGTACCAAGTATGCAGGCGTAAATCCTGCCAACGGTAACGACCAGTACTGGATGAATGTCTATGCACAAAACTCCGAAGGAGAAAGCGTGATTGTGGACCGCATCCTCACCGAAAACACTTCCGATGTGACAAGCGAAGACCAGAAGCAGTATCTCGGAAGCTCAATTCCTGACCTGTTCGGCGGTTACACCAATACATTCAAGTTCTACGGATTCGACTTCTCGTTCATGCTTTACTACAGCATCGGTGGTCTCCTCTACGATACAGACTACTCCCAGATGGTAACCTACCGTCAGGGCTTCGGTCTCCATCCGGACGCTCTCACCGAGACCTGGACAGAGGACAACCCGGACGCAAAGCTTCCTCGTCTGAACAAGAACGCCCTGGAGACTTTCTCCGACAAGTATCTCTACGACAACACCTTCGTACGTCTGAGAAACGTCACCCTCGGCTACTCTTTACCTAAGAAAGTCCTCAACAAGGTCAACATCAGCCAGTTGAGAGTATTCGTACAGGGCGACAACCTTATGACCTTCGGTACTGCAGCAAAGCGCGGAACTGATCCCGAGCAGAGTGTTGCAGGTACCACAGGCAACAGATTCCCTACCACCAAGAACGTCACATTCGGTGTACAGGTTACATTCTAATGAAAGGGAGATTTAGTATATGAAAAAGTTTTTATCGATAATAATGGCTGCGGCCGTTCTTCTGACCTCTGTCTCTTGTGAGGATTTCCTTTCAACAAATCCTACAAGTTCAGTTTCCGACCAGTCTGTGTTCACCTCGACACAGGGTGCCCAGGCTGCGCTCAGCGGATGCTACTACCTTCTCTTCTTCGGATGGGGAGGAGACCGTGCCGACACTCAGGGCTACATCTCACACATGATGAGCAACGAGACCTGCGGAGACGACATCATAGTGGACGGTGGATGGTATACATATGACTACAACCACTGGGGACACCAGAGAGGTGACATCTTCAAGTCCAGTGCACTCTGGAGCTACTACTATGACCTCATCAACAACATCAACAGTGTAATCGCCTACACTCCTACGATTGAAGGAGGCATCCAGAGCGACAAGGATTATATCATGGGTCAGGCCTATGCCATGAGGGCTTGGGCTTACTTCCAGCTCATCCAGACCTACCAGCACACCTACGCGCTTGCTGCACCAAAGGATATGCCTGGTGTTCCGCTCTACATCGAGCCTTCTTCCGACAAGACCGAAGGCAAACCAAGGGGTAAAATCACGGACGTGTATGACCAGATCCTTTCCGACCTGGGCAATGCAGAGAAGCTTCTCGACGGCTTCGTAAGGACACAGAAGAACCACTTCGACCTTTCAGTTGTCCAGGGTCTCCTTTCCAGGGTATATCTTGAGATGAACAACTGGGCAGAAGCTGCCAGGTATGCGGACCTCGTCCTTGCCAAGTACCCTCTCACCACCAACGAGCAGTGGACCTACGGATTCAACGACGCATCCACAAGCTCCTGGGTATGGGGACAGCTTATCGATGCAGAGCACAATCTTGATGCGAACGGTGACTATAGTCCATTTTCATTATGGTCAAACTACATTACCCGAAACGGTGGAGACCTCTGGTCATTCAACTGCTTCTTCCTCAACGACAAGTTCGTGGCTCTCTTCGATGCTGACGACATCCGTGCAAAACAGTTCCATCTTGTTGCGGCAAAGGGCTACTATATGTCAGACAAGTTCTACGACACCCCTGACCTTACCGGTGACCACGTATTCATGAGGGCTGATGAGATGCTTCTCAACAAGGCAGAGGCTCTTGCAAAGCAGTCAAAGGACACTGAAGCAAGGGATTGTCTCAACCAGCTCCGTACCCTGCGTGGAGCAACTCTCTCCTCAAAGTCCGGCAACGCCCTTCTCGATGACATCTATGTAGAGCGCCGCAAGGAGCTTTACGGCGAAGGATTTGCCTGGTTTGACCTCCGTCGCGAGCAGAGACCTCTTCTCCGCGAAGGCAAGCACAACGAGTTCTCCGGCGGAAAACCTATTCCGGCAAACTCATGGAGATTCGTTTACCAGATTCCTACCAACGAAATCATCAACAACCCGAACATCAATTCTGATATCTGGCCAAACGGCGATCAGAATCCATTCGGTGAACCTTCACTTGTTCTCGAATAACATTCAAACTTACAAAGACAATGAAAACATCCAACATATTCAGGTTTTTCATCGTTGCTGCAGCCATCTGCGTAGCATCCTGCAACAAGTTTGAAGACCCATATACGACAAAGGGCAAGACCCCGCTTGCCGACCCTGCCAACATCACCGTTGATGCTGACTACAAACAGGCTACCATCTCCTGGGATGCAGTCACCGGAGCAGCACAGTACTACTATGAGGTGAGGAATGCAAGCAACTTCATCTATGTAAAGGGATTCACCACTACCCCTTCTCTCTACCTTTCAGGTCTCATGCAGCTTTCGGACTATTCCGTTGCATTGAAGGCCATTCCTTCGCCAGACGATGCCGGCAAGACCGCAGGCTCTAACGTTGTGACCAAAACCTTCAAGACCGCAGATGCAAACGAGTATATCTGGGAGAAGAAAGGTATTGTCAAGGTTGACGGAGTGGATACCGGCAGGACGGCAACTCTCCAGTATGAGTATGAAAGCGGCCTCTATACCATTATGGGCTGGTACGGCTACTCAGGCAAGAACATCACCTTCACGGTAGATGAGGAAGCAGAGACCTGGCTTTGGGACACCGATCTTTCCAACTGCTTCTACTGGGCTGATGAGCCTAACAGCGCCTACTGCTTCTATGACGGAGGCAACGGTGCAGGCTTTACCTGGCTCTATACCAATGCCACCTACTTCAAGGGTGACAAGGACGGTGGCGTGATGAACTGCTGGGGATGGATTGAAAATGCCTCCTGGAGCGAGTGGTCATTTGAGTGGTAGTACCATAAACCTGATTGACGGCGCAATTTGCGCATAATCAGTAATATTCAGGCCGTGCGGATTTTCCGCACGGCTTTTTCATTTCGGGCGGCAGGAGGGAAATCTTTGTATAAGGAAAAATAAACACCTATCTTTGTCCAAAACAGATAAAAAATTATGAGAAACAGGATTCTATCAGGCATCAGTGCCGCAGCGGTTGCGATAATGGCTGCAAGTTGCAACCACAGGACAAACTTTGACTATGAGACGGTATCGTATTGCGACTCACTCGAATATGCGGGGCACGAGGCATACTGCGAAATCAACATAGGTTTCCCGTCCGGCGGCAGCGGACAGTTTACTGAAAGCGTCAGATACTGGATTGCCGAGCGCGCAGCCTATTCGCTTGTGAACATTGAGGACGAAGGCCTCGCTGACAGTTTCATCGCACTTGAAAAGGACAGCGAAATTGTCGGGGAAATAGGCCGGACGATGCTTGACAGCGCAGAAAGCGATTTCAAGGATTTTGAAAAAGCCGGATTTGAACATCCGGTCAATTATGAGTATTCGCTCAGCATCCTTCCTGTCCACTTTACGGACAAATATGTGACATATTCAAGCACAAGCTACACCTATCTGGGAGGGGCGCACGGCGGTACAATCAGCATCAACAGCGTATTCAGGTTTTCAGACGGGAAACTCTTCGGATGGGACATGTTCCGTGATGACGCGGGCGAAGAACTCGCCTGCATCGTAAAGGAAGGCATTATGGAAAAATATTTCGGGGTGGAGACCGAGGACGAATTTGAGGGATGCCTGCTGGTGAACCCGGAGGAATTCCCCCTCCCGGACGCCGACCCGTTCTTTATGGCAGACGGAGTACATTTCATCTACCAGCAGTATGAGATTGCCCCTTATGCCGCAGGAATGCCTGAATGCACAATCCCTTACGATGTGCTTTCGGACCTTCTCACCCCTGAGGCCAAGGACCTGCTCTGACAATAATACCACCAGATATGAAACTGTTTCCTTCACTTACCCGTCTTGCGGCAATCGCCGCCGCCTCCATTGTGGCTGCCGCCTGCTCCGGATCTGGCGGCTTCAGCTACAGCATTGCATATGACATTTCATTCCAGAGTGACGACCACTACATCTGCGCTGAGATGACCTATGTACCGGAAAACCTTGACCGTGGGGACGTCAGGTTTTCCCTTCCGGTATGGGCCCCCGGCTATTATGTAATCGTGGACTATCCGAAGTACCTGACCGATTTCGCGGCCTGCGACTCTTCAGGCAAACCTCTTTCGTGGAGAAAAAGCGGAAAGAATGTCTGGATTGTGGAGACGGCCGACACGGTGAAGGTCAGCTACAGGATATATGCAGATGCCTGGTCCATAGCCGAGAGCCGTGTGCAGGGTGACATTGCATTCATTGCTCCAAACGGGGTGTTTATGTATGCCGACGGCGACACGGACCATCCGGTTGACATCACCTTCAGGCTTCCGGAGCAGTGGACAAGGATCTCCACGGCCCTGCCACGCGATGGGGAGGGAGTGTTCCACGCACCGGATTTCGATGTGCTGTACGACTCCCCTATGCTCATAGGTAACCATTATTCAAGGACTTACACCCACGAGGGCCACGACTATGAATTTGCGCTCGAGACCCCGGAAGGGTTTGAAGATACTCCGATGGCAGAAGACTTTTTCAAGTTTGTGTCGCAGTGCAGTCTGATTTTCGGGGGTGTACCGTATGATTCCTACCACCTTCTCCTGATGAGGGAAGGCCGCGGCGGACTTGAGCACCAGGCATCGCAGGCCTGCTACACTGCCGGAAAATGGGATTTTGCTACAAGGGAAGAGTATCTTGAGGAGCTGCGCTTTTTCTGCCACGAGTATTTCCACAACTACAACGTCAAGGCCATAAGGCCGATCGAGCTCGGTCCTTTTGACTATGACCGTGAGGTATTCACCCCGATGCTGTGGGTGAGCGAGGGCTTTACCTGCTACTACGAAAGCCTGCTGCTCGTGAGGGCTGGCGTACAGACCATGGAAGAGCATCTGGACTATCTCTCGGGCTTTATCCGTGACCTCGAAACCTCTGAAGGACAGAAGCATATGAGTCTGCGTCAGAGCAGCTACGACATTTGGCTCAATTTTTTCAACACCGCCGCGAACGGCAGGGATGTGAGGATTTCCTACTATGTGAAGGGTCCTGTGATGGGTCTGGTCTTCGATGCGGTAATCCGCAGCATGACCTGCGATGAGCGCTGCCTTGACGACCTGATGCGGCTTCTATACGACAGATATTACAAGGGAAAGGGGCGCGGCTTCACCGAAGGAGAGTTCTGGACTGCAGCAGAGGAAGTGGCCGGTGGAGTGCTTGAAGACCTCCGCCTTTATGTCGATACTACCCGCGAACTGGATTACAACGCCATCCTGGAGCCCGTCGGCATCACTCTTGACAGCAACGGCTGGGTCCTGAGGGCCATTGAATGATTATTTTTCCTATCTTTGCATTTTGCAAATAATGAATATATGGAAAGAAAGACCCGTGTAAGATTTGCGCCGTCGCCTACCGGCCCGCTCCATATGGGCGGAGTGCGTACCGCGCTCTACAACTATCTATATGCCAAGAACAAAGGCGGTGATTTCATCATCCGCATCGAAGATACTGATTCGCACCGTTTTGTACCCGGGGCTGAGGAATATATCATCGAGGCGCTGAACTGGTGCGGAATAGTCCCGGACGAGGGCGTGGATGCGGACGGCAAGGTCGTGGAGACGCCGTCGGAGCGTCATCCGCACGCCCCATACCGCCAGAGCCAGCGCAAGGGCATCTACCGCAAGTATGCCGAGCAGCTCATTGAAAACGGATATGCCTATTATGCGTTCGATACTGCGGAGGAGCTTGATGCAAAGAGGGCCGAGGCTGAGGCTGCAGGCCAGACATTCATCTACAACCACGCTTCCCGCAAGCAATTGCGCAATTCGCTGACACTCCCTCAGGAGGAGACCTCAAGGCTTCTCGAGCAGACCACGGACTGGACCATCAGGTTCAGGATGCCGGAGGACACCGTCGTGAAGATGGATGACCTCATCAGGGGCCATATCGAGGTCAACACAAGCACCCTTGACGACAAGGTGCTCTGGAAAAGGGCCGACGAGCTTCCTACCTACCATCTTGCCAACATCGTCGATGACCATCTTATGGAGATTACCGAGGTCATCCGCGGCGAGGAATGGCTTCCGTCGCTTCCGCTCCACTATATGCTCTACAAGGCCTTCGGCTGGGAGGATTCAATGCCGAGGTTTGCCCATCTTTCGCTGCTCCTCAAGCCGGACGGAAAGGGAAAACTCAGCAAGAGGGATGGCGACAAGCTCGGCTTCCCGGTGTTCCCGCTCAAGTGGGTGAATTCTGCCGGAGAAGTGTCGCGCGGATACCGTGAAGACGGATATTTCCCGGAGGCGTTCGTCAATATGCTGGCTTTTCTCGGATGGAATCCGGGAGACGGTGACAACAGGGAGATTCTCTCGATGCCGGAGCTGACGGAGGCATTCTCGCTTGACCACGTGGTCAAGTCCGGCGCCCGTTTCAATGCCGACAAGGCCAAATGGTACAACAAGGAATACCTCCGCATGAAATCTACGGAGGAGCTTGCTGACCTGTTCATCCCTGTACTCGAGGAGAACGGGATCAAGGTTGCCGGCTGCACCGGTTGTGCAGCTTCGTCCGGGGCTGTCCTCAATGAGGCCGGAGCCGACTATGGGAGAGGCGTCGTGACCAGGGACTATGTATGCAAGGTTGTTGCCCTCATCAAGGAAAGGGCCACATTCATCGCCGATTTCTGGACGATTGCCCCATATCTGTTCAGGACTCCGTCAGAATATGTCCAGAAGGATGTTGACAAGTTCTGGAAGGAGGAGAATTACTCGCTCGCGCTGAAGGTTGCCGACCATATCCTGAACGGTTACGGCGGCGCCTGGGACAAGGAGAGCCTCGAGCATGAGTTTGAGGAGTACATCAGGGGCAACGAGTGGCCTATGGGCAAGGTCATGAACTGCCTGAGGCTTGCTCTGGTGGGTGCTTCAAGCGGTCTCGGCATCGCAGACATAGTGGCCCTCACCGGTCCGAAGGAGTTTGCGGCAAGGATTGACAACATCAGGGAATATTTGAAGATTCCTGAAGCCAGGATGTCATAGATATTAATTTTTGAAAGTATGAAAATCGGTATTTGCAGCGACCACGCCGGCGTCGCTTACAAGGCAGAGCTAATCGGCTGGCTCGGCGAAAAGGGATTTGAAGTCGTGAATTTCGGGACTGACACCGAAGAGAGTATGGACTATTCCGATGTGGCCCACCCGCTTGCAGAGGCGGTTGAAAAGGGCGAGGTTGAAAAGGGCATTGCCCTTTGCGGTACCGGCAACGGTATGGCCATCACCCTCAACAAGCATCAGGGTATCCGTGCGGGACTTGCGTGGAGCAGGGAAATCGGTGAACTGGTGAAGGCGCACAACAATGCCAATGTGCTTGTGATGCCTGCAAGGTTCATTTCCCCCGATACTGCGAAGGAGATTGTCGATGCATGGTTGGAGACTGCCTTCGAGGGCGGAAGACATCAGCGCAGGATTGACAAGATTCCGGTGTGCAGGTAATGGAGGCGCTTCTTGTTGCTGACAGATTTCTCAAATGCCTT
This sequence comes from uncultured Bacteroidales bacterium, assembly GCA_945868745.1. Taxonomy (GTDB): domain Bacteria; phylum Bacteroidota; class Bacteroidia; order Bacteroidales; family UBA932; genus Cryptobacteroides. The sequence continues at coordinate 1,897 of CAMBMK010000024.1, read as the reverse complement.
TCGGACAATATCGAAGATTATCCGGAAGGCATTGTCATTCCTGTGGACAAGCCCTACAGGTGGACGTCAGCCGATGTCATCAGGAAGGTGAAGTTTGCCGCGTGCCGCCATTTCGGGAAGAAGAATCTGAAGGTAGGCCACGCCGGGACGCTGGATCCTCTCGCGACTGGGGTGCTGCTGGTGTGTATCGGGAAGGCGTGCCGTCTGGCGGAGTTTTTCCAGAGCAGGGACAAGGAGTATGTGGCCGGAGTGTCGTTCGGTGCCACTACGCCTTCGTATGATCTGGAGAAGGAGGTTGACAGGTTTTTTCCGGTGGACGGTGTGTCCGAGGAGAGCCTGAAGGGTGTGCTGCCGTCTTTTGTCGGGGAGCAGGAGCAGGTCGCGCCGCTCTTTTCGGCGAAGTCGGTGGACGGTGTGAGGGCCTACGAGCTTGCGCGCAGGGAGTACCGCAGGTGCGTTGCCGAGGGGAAGGAGTTCGCCCACGATGATGCTGCGCTGCTTTCGAGGCAACGTATTGTCATCCACGACATTGAGCTTCTCGGTTTCACCCCGGGAAAGGCCGGTGGCGCGGGTTCGGTGGCGGATGGTGCAAGCGCTGTTGGTTGTGGAGCGGAGGCGGATGGTGGACTGGCGGGCTGTGCGGGTGATGCGGGTTCGGAGGGCTGTGCAGGTGCTTCCGGTTCGGCGGGCTGTGCGGGTGCTGCGGTAGCAACAGGTGATGCTGTAATTGGAGGCGTTGCAGCGGTAGGCTCAAAGCAGGCTGGCGTTTCCACTGGCTGTGCGGGTGCTGCTGGTGCAAGTGGAGTTGCTACAGTTGGCTTGGAGGGCTGTGCCGAAGCTTCCGGTTCGGCGGGTTCGGCGGGCTGTGCAGGTGCTGCGGTGGCAGGCAATACGGACAGTAACGGCAGGAACGCACGCATACACGTAGCAGATACCGGCGCGCTGGGGCTGCCGCACGCCGATATCAGGATATCATGTTCGAAAGGGACCTATATCCGCGCCCTCGCCCGGGATCTCGGAGAAGCACTCGGGTCCGGGGCGCACCTTGACTCACTGCGGCGCACCCGCAACGGAGGATTCTCCGTCGGGGATGCACTCAGCATAGACCAGGCAATCTCTATTTTTCGTCCGGAGCGTAGAGATACTGATTGAGAGGTGAAGGATACTCGCAGTAATCCTCCGGGCTGAAAAAGCGGGCCAATTCTATTTCAGCATTTTCCAGAGAATCGGAAGTGTGGACAATATTCTCCTGTGCACTGAGGGCATAATCACCCCTGATGGTGCCGGGAGCGGCTTTGCGTGCATTGGTGGCACCGGCCATCTCACGGACAACCTTCACTGCCTCAAACCCTTCCCAGCAGCACAGGATGACAGGGGCTGCCATCATTGCATCACGGAGCCACGGATAGAACGGCCGGTCAAGGAGATGGGCATAGTGCACGGACAGAATCTCCGGGTCAAGCTGCTTCATCTTCATTGCCACAAGCTTGAGACCTCTCTTTTCAAAACGGGAAATTACCTCTCCCACAAGGCCGCGCTGAAGAGTGCCCGGCTTCAATATTACAAGTGTTCTTTCCATATGATTATGCGGTTTTTACAAAAATACACAAAGTTGTCGTAAAAACTGCCTGGCAATCCCGAAAAAAATCAGTTAATTGTTTCAAGCGCACTTCATATTTCAAGCGAGAATACGACCTCTTTAATCCGAAAATCCGGGGAGAATATTTCGTGCCACAGACATTTTTCATCCCACATGTTATTCACTTGGGCGAAAAAAGTATTCCAGCAATTCACCGGGCAAGGCCAAGTTTTATAATTGACTCATAATCAAGCACATTCCATTTTTGGAGTTGGACGGTGGCACCAATTTGTCACCGCGCATGTTTTATGGAGCTAA
>CAMBMK010000023.1 GCA_945868745.1 uncultured Bacteroidales bacterium | reverse complement strand
TTGTATATTTGCAATTGATCAGGCAATTGACATGATATGTTGTACCCGATAGGCATACAGAATTTTGAGGATCTGCGAAGGAACGGCTACGTCTATGTGGATAAGACAAGCCATATATATCACTTGACCTCTACAGGTAAATATTTCTTTCTCAGCCGGCCTCGCAGGTTCGGCAAGAGCCTTCTTGTATCCACTATGGAAGCCTATTTCTCTGGCAGGAAGGACCTGTTCAAAGGACTTGCAATGGAGCAGCTGGAGAAGGACTGGATTGAATATCCCGTGCTGCATCTGGATTTGAACAGCGGCAGATACATGAGTCCGGAAGATTTGGATGTGGTTTTGGATCAGCACCTTAACAATTGGGAAGCACAATACGGAGTCGTGCGCAAATATGATGACTGTTCCGCCAGAATAAACGATATCATCGATGCAGCCTGCAGCAGGACAGGCAGAAAGGTGGTCATTCTGATTGATGAATATGACAAGCCTATTGTGAACAATTTAGGCAACGAACCCCTTACGGACTATTATCGCAGGACCCTCCAGGGCTTCTACAGCGTGCTGAAGGCAAAGGACGGACAAATCAGGTTCGGTTTCCTGACGGGTGTGTCGAAGATTGGCAAATTGAGTGTGTTCAGTTCGCTCAACAATCTGAAGGACATATCGATGGTCAAGGACTATGCTGACATCTGCGGAATATCAGAAAAAGAGTTGCACGACTACTTTGATGAAAGCGTTTCCGAATTGGGTGAGGCAAATGATCTTATAAAGGATGAAGGCTATCTCAAGTTGAAGGAAATGTATGACGGTTATCACTTCACTCCAAATTCCGTCGGTGTATATAATCCTTTCAGCCTGTTAAATGCATTCAGTGACAGGGAGTTTAAAGACTATTGGTTTGAGACGGGCACTCCGACGCTCCTGGTCAACGTGATGAAGAAGACCTCATTTGATGTTACTACATTATCTGACAACGTGGTGGTGACGGTGGATGATTTGAGCGGTATGCAGGATATCATCAGTAATCCCATTCCTCTATTCTACCAGACCGGGTACCTGACAATCAAGGGGTACGACAGGGAGTTCAAGGAATACACTCTCGGGTTTCCGAACGATGAGGTCAAAACCGGATTCCTGAAGTTCATTTACTCCTATTATGTCCCTGCCAACCCGTCAGAGGGCAAAACGACAACTTCGAAATTGGCGAGAGCGCTCAGAGGCGGAGACCCTTATTCGTTCATGAAGACCCTGGAAGCATTGTTCGCCAACACCACCTACCAGATCCAGGGCGATGCGGAGAAGAATTTCCAGTATGCGATGTACATCATAATGGAACTGCTCGGCGAATACGTCCAGGCCGAGCGCAGTACCAGCAACGGCAGGATTGACCTGCTGCTCCAGACTGGGGATTATATCTACATCGTCGAGCTCAAGATTGACAGCACCGCCGACGCTGCCCTCCGGCAAATCGAAGACAAGGGATACGCAAAGCCGTTTGTGAACGACCCGAGGAAACTCTTCAGAATCGGCGTAAGTTTCTCTACTGCCGACCGGCGCATTGAGGACTGGAAAATCGCCGAATGAATTTTGCCATGAGCGCTGGCAAAACCCGCTTCATTCAAGTGCCTGACTGCTCCTCGTGAAATCCGTGTAAGCACTCCTTCGGGACAGGTTATTATGAAGAGTCCTAAAACCGGTATGCAAGTCCGCCTTCCAGGGAGAAAAACCACCGTAGAGGCTTGACGCTCTCCGTCACCATATCGGTATAGATTTCTCCTTTTGCGCTATGATAGAGATAGTTGTCCGTCAGTAAGCAGTGGAAGGCCGGCTTCACCTTGACATCAAAGCGCCAGATACTGTAATTAAGGCACATCCCGGCGTCCAGCATAAAGGAGAATCCTGATGCCTTCTCGGTCCAGGTTTCCTCCCAATATTGCCACGAATCGCCCCAGGATGCCTTTGAGACACTGCTGGAAGCCCCCGACACATAGCCCGGAGTAACTCCGGCAAACAGTTCCATCCCGCTGAAGAGGTTCATCAGAAAAGCGCCCAGCACACTTCCGGCCACAGAGTGGTCATCACTACGGTATCCGTTGTCCGATGACAATGCCATATAGGCTCCGGCAATCCCGGAAGACAAGCGCTCAGACGTGCTGCGCGGCCCCATCCTCCAGGCAAAATGAAGCGGCATCCCGACAGAATGGTCCACATTCGCCACACTTGGTGTCCATTGAACTCCCGCCCTGAAACCAAGGCCATTACGGAAAAATTGTCCATAATTGACACCGATTGTCACACCGCTTTCAACTCCATCGTGCATAGGAATCAAGGCACCGGCAGACAAAGAAACATCCCTTACCTGACCCCGGCTCTCCACAACCGCGCACATCGCGATAACAATAAGTGCAAAAAGTCTGTGTTTCATATTCATTCTGTGTTTCATATTCATTCAGTCAGTTTCAATCGGCAGAGGGCATAGGCAGGCGCCATCCTGCGGCTTCACCCCTCCAAAGCCTTATACAACCGCTCGAGCGCCTGCAGAAGAGTGGCGCGCGGGCAGCCTACATTGAGCCGCATGAAGCCGACTCCGGCAGTTCCGAACATCGCTCCGTCATTGAGCGCGAGCCCGGCCTTTTTTACAAACAGCTCCACAAGGGCATCGTGCGACAGTCCCAGTCCGCGGCAGTCCAGCCACACAAGGAAGGAAGCCTGCGGGCGCAAAGGCCTGATGGAAGGGATCTTCTCCGCGCAGAAGGCGATCAGCGCCTCGATGTTGCCCTCCACATAGGAAAGCATCTGGCGGCGCCACTCCTCCCCTTCCCTGAAGGCGGCAACAGTCGCAATCGGGGCAAAAATCGGAGCATTGTCAAACTCATTGGCCTTGAGATAAGAATAGAAAGTCTCCCTCAGGGCAGGATCCGGCACAACAGAATACGAACTTACCACACCGGCGATGTTGAAAGTCTTGGACGGGGCGGCAAAAGTGATGCTGCATGCGGCCGCCTCGGGGCTGACAGTGGCAAACGGGATATGCTTGAGACCCCACAGCGCCATATCGGAATGGATTTCGTCGGAAATCACGATGATGCCGTGTGAATGGCAGAAGGAAGCCAGACGGCAAAGCGTGTCCCTGTCCCACATTATGCCTGCCGGATTGTGGGGATTGGCAAGAATCAGGAGACGGCACCTGTCGTCGCAGACAGCCTCGAGATTGTCAAAATCCATCGAATAGCTTCCGTCCGGATTTTCAATCAGCGGATTATAGACCACTTCCCTGTGATTGCCTTCCGGCACAAGACGGAAAGGATGATAGACAGGAGGCTGGATGATGACCTTGTCGTCCGGCTTGAGGAAAGCATTGATTACCAGACCTATGCCCTTTACGATACCCGGGATGTATCGAAACCATTCGCGTTCTGTCTTCCAGCCGTGATGGGTCAGGATCCACTCCTGCACCGCAGGCCAGTAATCAGCAGGCTCAACCGTATAGCCGAGAACCGGGTGCTCAAGCCTCTTGCGGAGGGCCTCCATGATGAACGGAGGCGTCTCGAAATCCATATCCGCAACCCAGAGCGGGATGAGGTCCGGATCACCGTAGCGTTCCCCCAAAGCATCGGTCTTCAAGGCTCCGGTGCCGCGCCTTTCGACAATCTTGTCAAAATCGTATCTGACCATTTTTCTGTAATATTATTTAACCGGCACAGCCATCAGGCAAGTGCCTGACGGATATCCTCAAACACATCATCCATATCCTCAAGGCCCACACTCAGGCGGATGCAGGTCTCGGACACATCGAGGTCACGCAGCTGCTGCGGGGTGAAATTGCCGAAAATCGTACTTGCAGGATGGATGGCAAGGGTACGGTTGTCAAACAGGTTGGTGGCCCTCTTGACGAGCTTCAGCCGGTTGAGGAAATCAAAGCATGCCTGCGGAGAAGCGAGCTCGATGCAGATCATTGCGCCGTAGGTGTCATTGAACTGACGGCACGCAATATCGTGGTAAGGATTGTCCTTCAGGCCGGTATAGTTGACATAGCGGATGGCAGGGATGGTGCGCAGGCGCTCCGCAAGCTCCATTGTGTTGGCGGATTCAAGTGCATATCTTGCCTCCAGGTTCTCAAGACCGAGAGTCTGCATATAGGCAACGTGCGGAGTCATGTATGCGCCGAAATTGAGGAGCATCTCCTGCATCCTGTCGGCAAATTCCTTTCCGCAGGAATAGTCTATGGCAAGACCTCCCACGGTCGAAGCTCCTCCGGAAATGTACTTGGTGCTGGAGACGAGCTCAAGGTCCACACCCAGGTCCTTTGCGCTGAAACGGGTGAAAGGGATCATTGTGGTATCGGCCACAAGGAGCTTGCCCGCTTGGTGAGCAATGTCTGCAAGCACCTTCAAATCAGCAACTTCCTGAAGAGGATTGCTGATAATCTCCGCATATATGCACACGGTATTTTCATCAATGGCCCCGCGGACAGCCTCCGGATTGCAGAGGTCGCAGAAACGCGTCTCGATGCCGTAGCGCGCGAATGACCTGCTCAGCAGAAGCCAGGTATTGCCGAAAAGATGGTTTGAAGTCACGATGTTCTTTCCGCTGTCGCAAAGTGCAAGCAGCGAATTGCTGATTGCAGCCATTCCCGAGCTGAAGGCATAGACCTTCCCTGCACCTGTAAGCTCGGCAACCTTTTTCTCGAAATAGATGACCGTAGGATTTGTAACTCGCGAATAATCAGGGAGAGGCACCCTTGAGCAGAAGGCGTCCGCCATTATCTCCGCATTGTCGAATTCATAAGCAGCCGTGTGGTAAACCGGCATTGCGAGTGCTCCGTAGGCATCTTTGCCCGGATAGGCACTGTGGATGGTTTTAGTACGTGTCTTCATATATGAAGCTGTTGAGTAAGTATCGTTGCCGTTTGCATAAGGTCCCGCTGTCGGTCAGCCGCAAAAGTGCGCTCTACGGAACAGAATCCGGCCGGATCCGGAACTGCCGCAATACAAGGAGAGGACCGTAAAAAACAGCCACAAAAATACGAATAAAAACGCGATTATGAAGAATGATTGCTATATTTGTTTGATGTGCCCGGAAAAATGAAAGGGACATTGCCGTAAAGAAACAATCAACACATATGAAAAGGACTATACTTGCCGCGATTGCGGCGCTGATGCCTCTCATTGCCCTCTGCCAGGGCGTGGAAGGAGACTGGAGCGGTACCCTGGAGGTACCCGGGACAAAACTGACCATAGTTTTCCACATCGGGGAAAATAGCACCATGGACGTGCCGGAGCAGGGCGCAAAGGGCATCAGTGTGGACATAAAGGAAATGACCGCGATGAGCCTCAAACTCGACATCCCGATGATAATGGCATCCTACGAGGGACTGATGATGGGCGGCAGCATTGTAGGCACATTCACCCAGGTCGGACAGCCTTTCCCGCTTACCCTGAAGCGCGGTGCACCGTCTCCTCAAAGGCCCCAAACACCTGTACCGCCATTCCCGTACAACACCGAAGAGGTCTCATTCCAAAGCGGGGAGGCAGTCCTCAGCGGCACCCTCGCCACTCCGTCGCAGATGACGGAGGACACCCCTGCAGTGGTGCTTGTCAGCGGCAGCGGGCTCCAGGACAGGGACGAAGCCCTGATGGACCACAAACCGTTTGCCGTTATAGCAGATGCATTTGCGAAAAAAGGGATTGCGACGCTCAGATACGATGACCGCGGATTCGGTCGCTCCACAGGCGACGTACAAAACGCCACCACACATACCTTCAAGAACGATGCGCGTGAGGCCATAGAGTATCTCAGAAGCCGAGGATTCAAAGCCGTCGGAGTGCTCGGACACAGCGAAGGAGGCACCATTGCCTTTATGCTCGCGGCAGAGAACGTGCCGGATTTCATCGTGTCGATGGCAGGAATGGCGGAGACCGGGGAAATCACGCTGCGCCGTCAGCTGGCAAGGGGGCTCGAGCTTGAAGGCGCTCCAAAGGAAAGCATCGATGCATATGTGGAGCAGACCGTAGCCCAGTTCAAGGCCAACCCCAACCCGTGGACAACCTGCTTTCTCGCCCTCGACCCGGCCCCATATATCGCAAAGGCTTCCTGCCCGGTGCTCGCAGTCAACGGGGAATCCGATGTCCAGGTGGCCTGCGAAGCCAATCTCGGTATCATCCGCGATCTTCTCCCTTCGGCGCAGGCAGTCTCCTATCCGGGACTTAACCACCTTTTCCAGCACTGCACGACAGGCTCCACGTCAGAGTATTACAACATAGAGGAGACAATGTCCGAAGAAGTCCTTGCAGACATTGCCTCCTGGATCAGCAATTTACCATAGCTGTCCCGGCAGCTTCAGCTTTTCCTTTTCCGGGAAAGCCCTGTCAAACTCCTCACACAGGGCCTCATCCACAAAGTAGCCCTGCGGAGTGGAGTATTCGCCACTGACACCGCGGAGATATCCGGGCCTCAGCTCCCTGCACAGGAAGAACGATGCGTCCTCCCCTTCCGGAAGGCCGTGATAGCGTATGCCGAAATCAGAAGCATATGTAAATCCGCTCTTTCCGTAGAAAGCGATGTTGCCTTCGAAGCAGACAGCTCCGAAGCCCATCTGTGCTGCCTTTTCCAGACTGTAGTCCAGAAGTGCCTTGCCGTAGCCCTGCCTCTTGTATTGCGGTAAGATGCCGATCGGGCCCATTGTCAGGACCGGAAGCTCCCCTCCGTCATCGGTGGCGATGGTCGCGCGCATATAGATGCACTGGCCGATCAGAAGGCCGTCCGCCTCCATCACGAAATCCAGCAGCGGGTCATATATGATCCAAAATAAAATTTGAAGACCTCAAAAGCGGTGATTGTCCAAGCCGCAAACGGCAGATGAAAAACCGGGCGCGTTGCTCCGTATTTCGTGCCAATCAAACTCCGGAAAGGCCCCGGGGAACAGTGTGGAAAAATTTGTGGAAAATATTGGAATATGGTGGAAGAAAATGGAAGAAATTCGCTATCTTTGTCCCCAAGCGTGAAAGAAAAGCCCCGGGATTCCGTTCCCGAGGCAGCAAATGTTTGATTTTATGGTTACATTCATCGGGAAAGCCACCGCAAAAGTTGACGACAAGGGAAGAATTGTCTTTCCTTCGTTGTTCAAATCCGCCATGGCCTCTTCCGGTGAGGAGGATATGAGCCTCGTAATCCACAAGGACATTTACTCCGATTGTCTGGAAGTCTATACCTTCGCCGAATGGCAGCGCCAGAGCGAGGCCGTCAAGGCAAAGCTTGACCTTCTGGACGAGAGGCACGCCAAGTTCTGGAGAAGGTATATGCTTGACAGGGCGGTTGTCGTACCGGACAGCAAGTTCGGACGCATCTCCATCCCTTCGGAACTTCTCGGAAAGATAGGTGTCAAAAAAGAGGTGGTGTTCCTCGGCAGCGACTATAAGATCGAGCTCTGGGCAAAAGAAGTCTTCGATGCCCAGATCCTTTCAGACGACGAATACAGATCAATAGCCAGGGACCTCTCTTCAAATCAGAGATAGGAGGCCCGCAAATGTCTGATTACCATACGCCAGTGCTATTTGAGGAAAGTCTCTCGGCACTTGTCACCAACCCTTCGGGACTATACATCGATGCCACATTCGGAGGCGGTGGACACACCGCCGGGATTCTTTCACGCTTGTCCCAAAGCGGAAAAGTCCTCGCCTTCGACCGTGACACGGACGCAATTGCAAACAGGCCGGACGACAGCCGTCTGACCTTGATACACAACAATTTCCGCTTCGTGGAGAATTATGTGCTCCTCGAAGGGAGGAAAGAAGGCGACCCGGCCCTGAAGGCCGACGGCATCCTTGCCGACCTCGGGGTGTCCTCACACCAGTTCGACACTGCGGAAAGGGGTTTCTCCTTCAGGTTCGACGCCCCTCTCGACATGAGGATGGACAGCGTAGGGACCCGGCACACCGCAGCCGACATTGTCAACGGCAGCACCCGCGAAGACCTCGAGCGCATACTCCGGCTCTACGGCGAGGTAGACAAGCCGGGGAAGGTGGCCCAGCTCATTGTGAAGGCGCGCGAGTCCGCCCGGATCGCTACCACCGTGCAGCTCAACGCCGCCCTTGCCCCGGTGCTGCCGAAAAATGCAGAGCACAAAGTGCTTGCAAAGATCTACCAGGCCCTCAGGATTGAGGTCAACCAGGAGATGCGCTCGCTCGAGAAATTCCTCGAAGGCGCGGCGGCATCCCTCAGGACCGGCGGCCGCCTGGTGGTCATCACCTACCATTCGCTGGAGGACAGGATGGTGAAGAATTTCATCAGGACGGGCAACACCGAAGGCATCGTGCGCGCCGACGTATATGGACGTACGAGCGCCCCCCTGTCGCCCGTGAACCGCAAGCCCATTCTCCCGGGGGAGGAGGAAATCGCCTCCAACACGAGGGCGAGGAGCGCAAAACTCAGAATTGCAGAAAAGAATTAGGATATGAACCTCAAGGAAATGACCGCATCCGCGATGAAATGGACGGGAGGCCTGCTGAAAGCCACCCTGAGCGGCCATGTCATCACCTATCTCGGGATTGACAGGCACCTTATCCTCATCATCTACCTGTTTGCCCTGATCTGGGGAAGCATGTGGCTGGGGATGAGCGCGGAAAAGACGATGGTCAAGGTTGAGGACAAGAAAAGGGAGCTTGAGGAGATAAGGATAGAGCATGCACAGAAGACCGTGAAGCTCGTGAGCCTGAGGAGAATAAGCACCATTGAGGAGCTTCTCCGGGAGAAGGGCTCGGAAGTGACCATGCCGGAAAAGCCGGCCACAAGGATAAAGAAATAGAGCGATGAGAAGAAGTACAGACAACGGAAGAGGAATGGACAAGGCAGGGGTAGCCCTGATCACCTTGTACGTCATTTTTGTGCTCCTCGGATTCGTGATAATAGGAAGGATTGTCTGGCTCGGAGTGTTCTGGGACCCGGACCCGAAGATTGTGAGCATCTTCAGCACTGACACCAAGAAGACAAAAATCGACCCGGTGCGCGGCTCTATTCTCGCATGCGACGGACGGCTTCTGGCAGCCTCGATGCCCATGTACCAGATCTATATGGACTGCACCGTGCGCAAGGCGGCATTTGAGGGAATGAAGGACAAAAAGGCCGGAAAGGAGAAGGAGGCGGAGTGGAGGGAGAAGGCAAAGGCGCTTTCGGCCGGTCTTGCCGAAATCTACGGGGACAGGACTGCGCAGGGATACTACAACTACATCATTTCCAGGCGCGAAAACAAAGGGATGTACGAAAAAATCGGCTACCCGATAGGCTATACTGATATGAAGAAGGTCACCTCCCTGCCGCTTTTCAGGGATGGGCAGTACAAGGGCGGCATCATCGTAGAAGATTTTGACACCAGGCAGTATCCTTACGGCTCGCTTGCAAGGCGCACCATCGGGTATGTCAAGAACAACAGCACCATCACCAATGACAAGGTGGGCATCGAAGGCAGGTACAACCACGAGCTCCACGGCAAGGAAGGTCTCGAATGGCTCAAGAAAACTGACAACTACGAGCTCATCCACAACTGGGACAGCACCTCGACCAAGGCGGTGGACGGATACGACGTGAGGACCACGCTCGATGTTGACATACAGGACATTGCAGATGCTGCGCTGCGCCACAACATTGCCGGCAACCCAAAAATCGAAGGCGGCTGCGTGGTGGTGATGGATGTGGAGACCGGAGCCGTAAGGGCTATGGTCAACCTGCTGAGGGACACCACGTCGGGATACCTCGGAGAGACCTACAACTATGCAATCGGACGCGCCGGGGAGCCCGGCTCGGTGTTCAAGGCAACCACCCTGATGACACTCCTGGAGGACGGCAAGGTGCGCCTTAGCGACGAGATTCCGACCGACCACGGTATGATAAAGGGTTTTCCGGGCGACGACCACATAAGGGACTATGAGCGTGAGAACAAGACCGACCGCATCAGTGTCCTGCACGGATTTGAGATTTCCTCCAACTATGTGTTCAGGCGCCTTGCCATTGACGCATACGGGAAAGACCCCAAGCGTATGATAGACAAGCTCTACCAGTACAAGCTGGGCGAGACTTTCGACTTTGACCTGGACGGTTTCAAGTCGCCTACCATACCGTCACCTGACTCCAAATATTGGAGTCAGACCGACCTCGGGTCGGTCGCCATCGGATACTCCGTGGCGGTGACGCCCCTCCACACCCTCACCTTCTACAACGCCATTGCCAACCGCGGAAGGATGATGAAGCCGTATCTGGTGGAAAGCATCGAGCAGAACGGCAACGTCAAGAAAAAACACGGTCCGAGCGTGCTGAACGGCTCCATCTGCTCGCGCAGTACCGCCGACTCCCTCACCTACGCCCTCAGGAGGGTGACAGAGGTGGGTACCGGAAAGCGCAGGCTCGGCGGGGCAAAGTGCCAGGTGGCCGGAAAGACCGGCACGGCCAGGATTGTGCTCGACCCGAAGATTGCAAAACCCAACGACCCGTACACCGACAAGTACGGGCGCAAACAATACCAGGCAACATTTGTGGGCTTCTTCCCGGCCGAAAAGCCGAAGTACTCCGCAATTGTCGTGATCTACTCCCGCCCTGACAGGGAAATATTCTACGGAGGCACCCTTCCGGCTATGACTTTCAGGGAGATAGTGGACAAGGTCTGGGCGATCGACCCGGCCAACGGGGACCTTATCGACGGCAAGGGTAAAATGCCGTCCTGGACATAACAGGATTGAAATGACACTCAAGCAGATAATAGAAAACAGCGGTACGGTGTCGGTAAAGGGCTGCATTGACCTTCCGATCACCTCCATATGCAGCGACTCCCGCAAGGTCGGCCGGGGCTCGCTGTTTGTTGCCGTCAGGGGATTTGCCTCCGACGGTCACGGATTCATCGCCCAGGCCATCCTCAGCGGGGCTTCGGCAATCGTATATGAAGACGAGGATGCCCTCTGCGCCCAGCTTGCCAAATTCGGCCCGGCCAACGACGTCGAAGCAAAATCAGGCCGCATCGGCGCCATCGACAGGATTGCCCTCGTCAGGGTTGCCTCGTCACGCCACGCCCTCGCGATAATGGCATCCAACTTCTACGGACGCCCTTCCGGAAAGCTCACCCTCGTCGGCATCACCGGTACCAACGGCAAGACGACAACGGCCACCCTGCTCTACCGCCTTTTCATCTCCCTCGGATACAAATGCGGCCTCCTCTCCACCATAGCCAACTATGTGGGCACCCGCAAGGAAGAGACGGCCAACACCACCGCCGACCCGATCACCATCAATTCCCTCCTCGCACAGATGGTTGAGGAAGGATGTGCCTACTGCTTCATGGAAGTCAGCTCAATCGGCGTGGAGCAGGAGAGAATCGCCGGCCTCCATTTCAAGGCAGGCATATTCTCCAACCTCACTCACGACCACCTCGACTACCACAAGACCTTCGCCGAGTACCTCCGCTGCAAGAAACTGTTCTTCGACAACCTCACTCCGGACGCCGTGGCAATCACCAACATCGACGACCGCAACGGTCTCGTGATGGTCCAGAACACCCCTGCAAAGGTGGTGACCTACTCCTGCCGCAGCCTTGCCGACCACAACTGCCGCATCCTCGAAGAGAGTTTCGAAGGCATGCAGCTGAAAATCGACGGCTGCGAGGTATGGACAAGGCTCATCGGCTGCCACAACGCCTACAACCTGCTTGCAATCTACTGCGCGGCCATTGAAATAGGGGCGTCAAAGGAAGAGACCCTCGTGGCTCTGAGCCGCCTCGAAAGCGCACCGGGACGCCTCGAGACCATATCGGGCCCGTGCGGACTGTCGGTGATCATCGACTACGCCCACACCCCGGACGCCCTCGAGAACGTGCTGAAAACCCTGCGTGACATCTCCCGCGGCAAGGAGCTCGTCTGCCTCTTCGGATGCGGCGGCGACCGCGACAGGACAAAGCGTCCGGAGATGGCTGCAATAGCCGAAAAATACTCCGACAGGATCATAGTCACCTCCGACAACAGCCGCACTGAAAATACAGAGGACATACTCGAGGACATACGCAAGGGATTCTCCCCTGCAGGCATGCGCAAGGCTCTTTTCATCTCCGACCGCAAGGAAGCCATCCGCACCGCCGTCATCACCGCACAAAGCGGTGCGGCCATCCTGCTTGCAGGCAAGGGCCACGAGACCTACCAGATAATCGGCACGGAAAAACGCCACTTCGACGAGCGTGAAATCGTTGAAGAAATATTCAGGACAATAGGATAGACATGCTGTACGAACTCATCAAGCTGCTCAAGGATTTTGACATACCCGGACAGGGCCTGTTCTCATATCTGTCCTTCAGGGCCATTATGGCCGCCCTCACCGCCCTTCTCATCTCGATTTTCGCGGGACGCAGGATCATCCTTGCCCTGCAGAGGCACCAGATCGGGGAGACCATCCGCGACCTCGGCCTGGAGGGGCAGATGCAGAAGAAGGGCACCCCTACGATGGGCGGCATCATCATCATACTCGCAATCCTCGTGGCAGTGCTGCTCTTCGGCGACCTGCGCAACATCTATACCCTCCTCCTGCTGCTGACCACACTTTGGTGCGGCGCCATCGGATTTGCCGATGACTACATCAAGGTATTCCGCCACAACAAGGAGGGAATGAGCGAGAAGGGAAAGCTTATCCTCCAGATACTTTTGGGCCTGATAATCGGCCTCACTGTATGCTACAGCCCCAATATCGTGGTCAGGGAAAAGGTGCCTGCACAGACGGTCGAGACCGTGGCGGACGATTCGCTCGACGTGGACAGCGAGGTAGCCGTAAGCACCGGGGCCTGGAAGAACGAAAATGTGGTGAAGTCCACAAAGACCACCATCCCGTTCGTAAAGGACCACGAGTTTGACTACAAGAGCCTCAGCCCGTTCAAGGGAAGATGGGGATGGTATGCAAAATGGGCCATCTATGTGCTGATGATTGTCATCGTGATCACGGCGTGCTCCAACGGCACCAACCTCACGGACGGCATGGACGGCCTCTCGGCGGGGACCTCGGCAATCGTGGGCCTTGTCATCGGCATACTGGCGTGGCTCGGGGGCAACGCCATCAACTCGGACTACCTCAATATCATGTACATACCCGGAAGCGGCGAGATTGCCGTCTTCATGTCGGCATTTGTCGGAGCCCTCATAGGCTTCCTCTGGTACAACGCCTACCCGGCACAGGTGTTCATGGGCGATACGGGAAGCCTCACAATCGGAGGCATCATCGGAGTGAGCGCAATCCTCATCCGCAAGGAGCTTCTCCTTCCCCTTCTCGGAGGGATTTTCCTCGTTGAGAGCCTCTCGGTGCTGATGCAGAGGTACTACTTCAAATACACGAGAAAGAAATACGGCGAGGGCAGGCGCATCTTCAGGATGGCTCCTCTCCACCACCACTACCAGAAAGAGGGCATTCCGGCGCTTATCCAGAGGCCTGAAAGGGCCCTTCCGGAATCGAAGATCACCGCGAGGTTCTGGATTGTGGGACTTATACTGGGTGCAGCCACCCTGGCTTTGTTGAAACTTAGATAGAATATGTCGAGAATAGTTGTTTTGGGCGGTGCGGAAAGCGGAACAGGCGCAGCCGTACTCGCAAAGGTCAAAGGATTTGATGTCTTCCTCTCCGACAAGGGGAAGATTGACGGCAAGTATGCCGACCTTCTCAACACCTGGGGAATCCCGTTTGAAGAAGGCAGGCACACGGAAAGTCTCATTCTCAATGCCGACGAGGTCATAAAGAGCCCGGGAATCCCTTCCACGGCCCCTATGGTCAGGAAAATCGATGAGGCGGGCATCCCGATCATTTCCGAGATAGAGTTTGCGGGCCGTTACGACACCGCAAAGAAAATCTGCATCACGGGAAGCAACGGCAAGACTACCACCACCTCCCTGATCTACTACCTGCTCACAAAGGCGGGGCTCAACGTGGGGCTGGGAGGCAACATCGGCAAGAGCTACGCCCTCCAGGTGGCGACCGAGCATCACGACTACTATGTCCTGGAAATCAGCAGCTTCCAGCTCGACAACTGCTATGATTTCCGTCCGGACATAGCCATCATCACCAATATCACCCCGGACCATCTCGACCGCTATGACCACAACATGGAAAACTATGTGAAGGCCAAGTTCCGCATCACGCGCAACCTGCGTCCGGAGGACTGCTTCATCTTCGATTCGGATGACCAAATCACGATCAGCCACCTGAGCAAAATCGTGCTCCAGTGCCGCAAGCTGCCGTTTACCCAGACACCCGGCAACGAGCCGGAGCAGGGTGCATTCGTGCGTGACGGCAGGATGGTGGTCCGCTACGGCAAGGACGAAAGCACCATCTATCTCGAAGAGCTCGCCCTCGGCGGCAGGCACAATGTCTATAACTCGATGGCGGCAGCCCTCGCCGCAAAGGCAAGCGGCATCGACAATCAGGTCATCAGGGAGTCCCTGAGCACCTTCCAGGCCATCGAACACAGGCTCGAACCGGTCCTGAGCGTGGGCGGGGTGCTCTACATCAATGACTCCAAGGCCACCAACATCGACGCTGCGTGGTATGCCCTCGAATGCCAGAAGAAGCCTGTGGTATGGATTGTGGGCGGCACCGACAAGGGCAATGACTACAGCGTGCTGGATGACCTGGTGCGCGAAAAAGTGAAGGCAATCGTGTGCCTCGGAGTGGACAATACCAAGATCCACGCGGCATTCGAAGGCATCGTGGGCAGCGACAACATCACCGACACTGCTTCGGCAGAGGACGCTGTCAGGGCTGCGGCAAAGTTTGCGGTGGAGGGGGACGTGGTGCTCCTGAGCCCGTGCTGCGCAAGCTTCGACCTCTTCAAATGCTACGAAGACCGCGGTGAACAGTTCAAACAGGCAGTAAGAAAACTATAGGCTATGGATGTGGCGAAGACAGGCAAGAGCCTCAACAATGTGATGGGTAAGTTCCAGGGGGACAGGGTGGTACTTGTGATAGTGCTGCTCCTGATGGGCATATCCATCCTCGCCATTTTCGGCTCCACCTCCCAGCTCGCCGCGACCAATTCCACATCGAGGGTGCAGATAATCAGCGCCCATCTCAAGACCGTGGGATTTGGCATCCTGGCAATGGTCATCTGCTACAACATCAGGAGCGTGACCATCTACAGGGTTGCGTCCCAGATCGGATTTCTCCTGTCCGCCGCAATGCTCGTGGTGATGTACGCCACCGTGGACAAGGAAGGTTTCATCCACGGGGACTACATGAACGAATCGGCAATCAGATACCTGGTCATCGGAGGGACCAATCTCCAGGTGTTTGAGTTTGTGAAGGTGTTCATGATCTTCTACCTGTCCTGGGCCACGAGCGCATACCTCAATGACAAGTTCTGCCTCACCAGGCGCCTTGCGGCAATGGACGCGCGGATGGCATGGATAGGGACAAAGTTCGCCCAGAGGGTGATATACTTCTATATCCCGATGGCTGTCGTGACTCTTCTTGTGCTCAAGGGAGGTACTTCCAGCGCCGTCATAATCGCCGGAATCATGTACCTTACCCTGCTTCTGGGAGGCATGCCGCTGAGGAACACACTGCTGTTCGGCGCAGCCGCACTGGTGGGCGTGGTCCTTGTCGTAGGCATTTCGCTGGGCACCGGCGGGAAGTTTTTTCCGAGGCTCCAGACGGCCGTAGCGCGTATCGAAAGGAGCAGCCTCGACGAGGAAGACCTGCTCAAACTGCCGAAAAATTCGGTCGCATACGAAGAGCTTAAGGACAATATGCTCCAGCCCGTTGGCGCAAAGATTGCCATCAGGGACGCCAGGGTGATGGGCAAGGGCTTCGGAAAGAGCACACAGAAATACAAGGTGCCGGTAATGTTCGAGGACTATATGTTCAGCTACATTGTCGAGGAGACCGGGATTTGGGGAGCCATGCTGCTGATAGTGCTGTACTGCACCCTTCTGGCAAGGGGCTCGATAATAGTCCGGGGACTCAAGAACACATTTGCCCGCTCGGCCGTAATCGGGACCGTGCTCCTGATAACCTGCCAGGCGTTCCTGCATATGCTTGTCAATGTGGATATCGGGCCGCTCACGGGACAGACCCTGCCGATGATAAGCCACGGAAGGACCTCCTTCCTGCTTTTCAGCATGACATTCGGCATCATACTTTCCTTCAGCCGTGAAGCGAAGGAGAATTCCGACAGGGAGGATGCCGGCAACAGAATGGATTCATCATCAGAATATACAGTGACAATATCATGACGTACAGACCATTGCGGATAATAATCAGCGGAGGCGGCACGGGAGGCCACATCTTCCCGGCCATCTCGATTGCGAACAAGCTCAGGGAGCTGTGTCCGCAGAGTGAAATCCTTTTCGTCGGTGCGGAAGGCAAGATGGAGATGGAGAAGGTGCCCGCTGCCGGCTACAGGATTGTGGGCCTGCCGATTGTCGGGCTCCAGAGACAGTTCAATGCCAGGAATATAATCAACGATGTGAAAATGCCGTTCAAGCTGTTGAAGAGCATCAGGATGGCGGCACGCATCATAAGGGATTTCAGGCCTGACATTGCAATCGGCGTGGGAGGCTATGCAAGCGCTCCCCTGCTGTATGCTGCCCAGAATGCAGGCATACCTACCCTGATCCAGGAGCAGAACGGATTTGCCGGCCTTGCCAACAAGATTCTCGGCAAGAACGCCGACAGCATCTGCGTGGCATATGAGGGGATGGAAAGATTCTTCCCTGCCGACAAAATCGTGATGAGCGGCAATCCGATACGCCGCGAGATTGTGCCCCCGACACCGGAAAATATAGTAGAAGCACTTGATTTCTATGGTCTTGACCCTCACAAGAAACATATTTTCATAGTCGGGGGAAGCCTCGGTGCAGGCACCCTCAACAAGGCGGTGAAAAAATGGATTTCGGACGGATGTCCGGCAGGAGAGGATGTGGAGATCATTTGGCAGTGCGGCAGATATTACAAAGACAGCGTGGATGCGTTCATGTCCATCGCCTCGCGCGAAGGCAAGGGCGGGAAGACGCTCGGATATATCCACCACTATGATTTCATAGCCCGCATGGACCTTGCCTATGCAGTTGCCGACGTGGTTGTGTCAAGGTCGGGCGCAAGCAGCGTTTCGGAGCTCTGTGCGGCCCACAAGGCTGTGGTTTTCGTCCCTTCACCAAATGTGGCCGAAGACCACCAGACCCACAATGCAATGGCCCTTGTCAGGAAGAATGCCGCGATGATAGTGAAGGATGCCGAGGCGGAGGAGAAACTGCTCCCTGCGGCCCTGGCCCTGCTCAAAGACACGAAAAAGATTGTGTCGATGGAAAAGAACATCGCCGCAATGGCCCTTCCGGATGCGGCGCTTACAATCGCAAATGAGGCCTACAGGATTGTGTCGAAGGGCGTCACTGACCCGGACAAGACTCTCAAAAGCGTGTATTTCATAGGCATAGGAGGCATCGGGATGAGCGCCATCGCGCGGTATTACAAGTTCCGCGGCCTCGAGGTTTCGGGCTATGACAAGACCCCGTCGGACCTGACCGCCGAGCTTCAGGCACAGGGCATCCCTGTCCATTTCGAGGATGACGTCAAATACATCCCTAAGGACAATGACCGCACCCTTGTGGTCTATACCCCTGCCGTTCCCGATGACCTCAAGGAGCTTGTGTATGTCCGCAGGAACGGCTACAAGACAGTGAAGCGCTCGAGGATCCTCGGTGAAATCACAAAGGACCGCAGGTGCATCGCCGTTGCCGGCACCCACGGCAAGACTACCACGAGCACGATGATTGCCCATATCCTGACCAGCTCCGGAAAGGGCTGTTCAGCCTTTCTCGGGGGCATTTCCAAGAATTACGGTTCCAACCTTATCACGGGCGATTCCGACACTGTGGTTGCGGAGGCTGACGAGTTTGACCGCTCGTTCCTCCAGCTCTATCCGGAGGTGGCCGTGATTACGGCAATGGACCCCGACCATCTCGACATCTATGGAGACGAGGAGTCCTACCGCCAGGCATTCAGGGATTTTGCAAGACAGGTCAGCGGCACGCTCATCATCAAGAAAGGCCTTCCGTTGACTCCGGAGGATACACCGGCAAAGATCCTGACCTACAGCTACAGCGACAGGGATGCCGACTATTATGCCGACAATGTCAGGACAGACAGCCTCGGTTACTCGACATATGACCTTGTCCATCCGGGCGGCGTGGTCCGCGGCATAAAGGTGGGCACACCGGGCATAATCAACATCGAAAACAGCGTGGCGGCCGTTGCTGCAGGCCTCATCGAGGGCGTGGAACCGGCAAGGCTCAAGGTTGCAATAGAGAGTTTCGCCGGCGTAAAGCGCAGGATGGACATCCACGTCAATGTGCCGGGACTTACATATATCGATGACTATGCCCACCATCCGCAGGAACTTGCAAGTGCCATCTCCTCCATCAGGGAGATTTTCCCGGGAAGGAGGATCACGGCAGTGTTCCAGCCGCACCTCTACTCCCGCACAAGGGATTTCGCGGACGGATTTGCCGCGGCGCTGTCAAAGGTGGACAGGCTTATTCTCCTTGACATCTATCCCGCAAGGGAGGAACCTATCCCGGGAGTCAGCTCGAAGATGATTCTCGACAGGACCACAGCCCCGGAGAAGATTCTCGTGGGGAAGGAGAAGCTGCTTGACCTGCTCGCAAAAGAAGAGCTGGACGTGCTCGTGACATTCGGGGCCGGCAACATCGACAGGCTCGTGGAGCCGGTTGCACGCATGCTTGAAGAAAGGATCAAAAGGTAATGAAACGTATTCTGCGCATATCGCTCGTTGTGGCAATTCTTGCCCTCTCGGCTGCCTTCATTGTCATTTTTGACGCTGAAAGCCGCCGGGCACGCCATAAGCAGACCTGTACCGGGCTTCAGGTGGCGGTGCTGGACAGTGCGCAGATGCAGTTTGTGACAAAGGAGGATGTCAAGCAGTACATCAAGAGCGGCTACGGGGTGTATCTCGGGCAGAGGCTCGACAGCGTCAACCTGCACAAGATTGAGGACATCCTTTCGGAGCGGAGCGCAATACTGCGGAGCGAGGCCTACCTCACGGGAGACGGAATCCTCCATGTGGAGATAACCCAGAGGGCTCCTATCCTGCGTTTCGAGCCTTCTTCCGGAAGCGGATTCTTTGCCGATGAGACAGGCTACCTCTACCCTCTCGTGAAAGGCTATTCCGACGGTGTGACAAAGGTGGACGGGGCGGTCCCTGTCGCATATCAGGACGGCTACAAGGGTTACGCCAGGACGGAAAAGGAGAGGCAGTGGATAATGGGAATGGTCGGGATGGAGAAATGGCTGGACGGCAACCGCACCTGGAAAAACGGCATCAAACGCATTTCCGTCAACGGAAAGGGAGGCCTTGTGCTCTACCCTGCCGCCGGCGTGGAGAGATTCTATTTCGGCAGACCGGAGAATTACAGGGAGAAGTTCGGCAGGATCGGGCTGTACTACACCAGGATCGCCCCGGCAAGCGCGGACAAGGGATACAGATATGTGGATGTGTCGATTGACGGACAGATCATTTGCAGAAAAAAGTAAGAAGCTGTTTTGAAATGTTTGCCGCAGTTATTTATAGTGGTTTTTCGAGACAGTTTCAATTGCTGAAGAAGGAGCATAGCCAAAGCTATGTGACTGATGAAGCAGAAGAAAATGGCCGAAAAGGCACATAAAGAACAAGAGTAAATATTTCAAAACAGCTTCTAAATAAAAACAGCTTCTATGATGGAAGAACGATATATTGCGGCCGTGGATCTCGGCTCTTCAAAAATTGCCCTGACGGTGTCGAAGGTCACCGGAGAGGATGTTCAGATCCTGTTTTACAAAGAGGTTCCGTCGAGCGGAATCAGAAACAGCAGCATCTACAACCACAAGAAGGTGCTGGACCCGCTTTCCGCCCTTGTGGGCGAAGCCGAGAGTGAGCTTGGAATGAAGATCATGCAGACCGTCGTGGGCCTGCCGAAATGTGACATCATACAGCAGACCAGACAGGCCAGCGCCATACGCACCAACCCTGACGACAATATCACCAGGCAGGAAATCGACATGCTCAAGAGCCTTGCCCAGGAGGACTGCCCGCTCAATGACCCGGAGAAGGACGAGCTCTACGGTGCCGTGGCCCAGTCATTCTCCTCGGACGACGATTTCCAGGTAGTCGAGGAGGACATCATCGGCATGATCAGCGAGAGAATCGAGGGCAATTTCAGGCTGTTCATCGGCAAGAAGAGCGCAGTGAAGAATATCGACAAGGTGTTCAACAGCCTGGGCATAGCAATCGCAAGGAAGTATTTCATCCCCGGCACACTCGGACGCGCCCTGCTGACCGAGGACGAGATGGATTCGGGAGTCGCCCTGATTGACCTCGGCGCCGGCTCGACCTCCGTCACCATCTACAAGGATAAGATCCTGAGGTACTACAGCAGCATTCCGTTCGGCGGCAAGACCATTTCCAATGACATCCGCTCGGAATGCACCATCTCCGAGACACTTGCAGAAAACATCAAGCGCGGTTTCGGAGCCTGTATGCCAGACAGGCTCACAAGCCTCAGCGACAAGATCATCCAGATCGAGAGCGAGATGAGCTATGAGCGCAAGCAGATTCCGGTGAAATACCTTTCAGAAATCATCACGGCACGCGTGACTGAGATTGTCAATGCTATCCTCTATTACATCGATCGCAGCGGCTATGCGGATTCGCTCCGCAGCGGTGTGGTGATTACCGGAGGAGGGGCCAACCTCATCAACATCGCCAACCTCATCCGCTCGCTGTCGGGATATACCGTGCGCACCGGCACCCCGCGCCACCTGTTCTCGGCGTCCGGCTGCGAGGGGGCCACAACCGTCAGCGCAGCAGCCTCCATCGGTATGATTCTCGCCGCCAAGAAGGACAATATCCCGAGCTGCACCACCCCGGCAAGCAGCCTTACGGAAGAAGACGGCATCGAGATTGAAAATGTAGCTGAGGAGGAAGAGGCTGAAGTACAGATAGTTGAGGATACCGCAGCACAGACCGGGGAGGAGTCCGCGGCGGAGAACTTCGGGGAGCAGAAGAAGGAAGAAGAAAACCACGGCGGAAGCGGCAGCAACGGCTCCGGCAATGGTGAAAGCGGCACCGGCGGGGAAAGAGGAGAAAAGCATGAGGAAGGCGGCAGGAAAAACCGCGGAGGCTTCTTCAAGGGCAAGCTCAAATGGATTGTCAAGAACCTCTATGACAATTCGGCGCAGGAAGACAGGGAAGATGAAAAAAGATATTAGGCCATGACAGAGAATATCAATGTAATTCCTTCCGATTGGACGGAAGAGAACGCCAAGATAAAGGTGATCGGCGTAGGCGGCGGCGGTTGCAATGCCGTCTCATATATGTACGAACAGGGAATCCAGGGCTGCAGCTTCATTGTGTGCAACACTGATTCACAGTCTCTTGCAAAGAGTGAGGTACCCAACAAGCTCCAGCTCGGAGAGGGTCTGGGCGCAGGCACCAATCCATCCAAGGCACGCAATGCGGCCATCCAGGACCAGGAGCGCATAGAGGCTGTCCTGGGCAGCGACACCGACATGCTCTTCATCACCGCGGGGCTCGGCGGAGGTACCGGCACGGGAGCTTCGCCTGTCATTGCCAAGATAGCAAAGGACAAGGGGATACTGACCGTGGCCGTCGTGACACTTCCGTTCCGCAACGAGGGCGAGCAGTTCATGGCGAAGGCCATTGACGGAGTGCACGAGCTCCAGGACAATGTGGACAGCATCCTCATCATAGACAACGAAAAGCTCTACACCCAGTACGGCAAGCTCCTTGTCCAGGATGCATTCCCTATGGCCGACAACATCATAGCCACGGCCGTGAGAAGCATTATGGAGATTGTCACCAAGACAGGATTCATCAACGTGGATTTCGAGGATGTCAAGACGATGATGAAGGACAGCGGACTGTCCCTGATGGGCTGCGGCGAGGGATCCGGCGCACACAGGATCGAGGACGCCGTCAATTCGGCGATGAGCTCTCCGCTCTTCAACGATTTCAACCTCAGGACCTGCCGCAACCTGCTTCTCAACGTCACCGCAAGCAACAGCGACAAGGGCCTGTCTATGGAGGAGTTCGGACGTATCGGCGACCTTGCCAAGGAGTACATCGGCGATGTGGAGAAGTCAAAGAAGGGACTTATCTACAGCGATGACCCTGACTTCGGCGACAAGGTGAAAATCACCGCCATCGCCACAGGATTCAAGATGAATCTCGTGGGCATAACCGGAATGAATGCCGGCAAGCTCATCATGATCGACAAGGACTACAAGCCGGAAATCGATGAATACAATCCTGCCGCTGCCGCGGAAGGAGGTGAGATCGAGCTTCCTCATCTTGGCGACGAAGACATCGAGGTCCACAAGATCGGCTTCAACACATCATTGAACGTCAGAAAGTTCCATTTCACGGAAGATGAGCGTCCGGCCCTTGCAATCGGGCCCGGGGAGAGCCGCAGCGCCCTTGAGAACGAGGCCGCAATCCGGCGCAATCCGAAAAATTCGGGGGAATAGCGGCTATCGAAACAATCCATAGCCAATCCATATAAGGTATCGAAATTATTAATACCTTTGCAGCCTGAAATACAATTTTAGTCTATGAAATCTGAAAAATTGTTCATCACGGCGGCAGTTCTTGCCGCAGTGTTCTCCGGCTGCAAAGAGACCGGAAAGAGCGAAGGAGGCTTCGCCAAGTATGCAACAGTAAAAATCGGTACCGAAAACACCGCCTACATTGACGCGATTTCGATCTACGGACAGGAAGTGCTGAACCTCTACCGCTTCGCTGCAATGGAAGCAGACAACATATTCTGGATGCAGGCATGCCCGGACAGGGCGGCAATGGATACGATATCCGATGCAAGGATAAAGGCCTATGCTGCAATCAACTACGGTCCTTGGGACAGGACAAGCGGCAAGAGCTTCGTGGAAGGTTATGAAGATATGCCTGCCGGACTCATGTTCTATCCGGAGGATATGACCGCCGACGAATGGGCGTCTTTTGACGACCCGGACAAGATGAGCCCATATACCCTCATCAGAAGGGACTCGACGGGAAGTCTCACCACAGTATGGTACCACGATGCCTACAGTGAAAACATCGGCAGGATCTGCGACTACCTCAAGGCTGCCGCCGACCTTACCATTGTCCCGAGCGTGAGGGAATACCTCCTTGCCAAGATAGAGGGACTCAGGACCGACTCCTATGAGCAGAGCGCCATAAAGTGGCTTGAGATGGATGACAGCAAGATGGACCTTGTGCTCGGTCCCAACGAGAGCAGCGACGACAAGCTCCACGGCATCAAGAGGTCATACAGCGCATATGTGGTGCTGAAGAATCTTGCGGAGACAGAGCGCATGGCCAAATTCAGCGCAATGCTGCCGCAGATGCAGGCCTCACTCCCTTGTGAGGACAGATACAGGGAGGGTTTTGTCCCGGGGGATGCCTCCACCATCTATGTCTGCGACGCCCTCTACTACGCTGGAGCAGCCAATTGCGGCATCAAGGACATAGCAATCAGCCTTCCTTTCGACACCAAAGTGCAGGAAGAGAAGGGCACCAGATGCCTCCTGATGCAGAATGTCATCTCATACAAGTTCAACGGCATCCTCACCCCTACTGCTGACCTTATAATCAGCGACACCGACAGGGCTCACGTCACCGACAAGGCATTCTTCTGGAATGTCGCCTTCCGTGAAATCGCCCACGGCCTGGGAGTCAAGACTACCGTTGACGGAAAAGATGTGGAGGAAGCTCTCGACAACCTTGCTTCCGTAATCGAGGAAGTGAAGGCCCTCGCAGTAGGAGTATATCTCTCCTCAAATGCAATCAGCCATTTCGAGACCGACCACCTCATCACCGACAGGGACAGCTACGCCACATTCCTCACGGCAATGCTCCGCTCTGCCCGCTTCGGCAACGGGGAAAGCGTCGGCAGGGCCAACATCATCTGCTACAATTTCCTCAAGGAGGCAGGCGCATTCAAGCGCCACAAGGACGGATGCTATTACATTGATTATGAAGCATTCGGCAAAGGCATTTCCGAGCTTTGCGCAAAGGTTCTCGCAATCCAGGGAGAGGGTGGCTACAATGCTGCCGAGGAGTTTGTACAGACCTACGGCAACATCGACAGGGAGCTCAATGCCGACTGCTTCAGCATGATGCTCGAAGGCATCCCGGTTGACGTCAAATTCGAGTTCGTATGGTAAGCGGTACGGCATACTCCATACTTCTTTTCGCCATAGCGATTACCCTCGGACTGTATCTGGCCAAGTTCAGCTTCAAGGGAATCACAATCGGTTCAACATGGATTCTGTTCGTGGGAATCGTTATGGGACATTTCGGTTTCGTGCCGAATGCGAAAGTCCTTGACTTCATGAAGGATTTCGGCCTGATCCTGTTTGTCTATTCAATCGGACTGCAGGTCGGACCGGGCTTCTTCTCCTCCTTCAAGAACGGAGGCGTGAAGCTCAACCTGCTGGCCGTCGGGCTTGTACTGTGCGCTGCGCTTACAGCATTCGGAATCCATCTTGTCAGCGGCGAAAGCCTCCAGACAATGGTAGGTGTGATGTCCGGAGCAGTCACCAACACTCCTGGCCTCGGTGCGGCCCAGCAGACCCTGCTCGATTCCGGAGGGTCTTCCACCGATGCATCCACCCTTGCTTCGGCCTATGCCGTGGCATATCCTGTGGGTGTGCTCGGGGTGCTCGCACTGCTTATAATACTCAAGTCCGTCTTCAAGGTTGACCTCGACAGGGAGGCCAGGGAGATTGAGAGCAGCAGTTCGGCGGATAGCGTGGCAAGAAGGATGCACTGCGCAGTGTCCAACCCGGCAATCATCGGAAAATGCATCAAGGATGTGATCGGCGAGGAGA
Source organism: uncultured Bacteroidales bacterium (assembly GCA_945868745.1). Classification (GTDB taxonomy): domain Bacteria; phylum Bacteroidota; class Bacteroidia; order Bacteroidales; family UBA932; genus Cryptobacteroides. The sequence continues at coordinate 3,203 of CAMBMK010000023.1, read as the reverse complement.
TGAGGAACGAGATGGTCATCTCAAGGATCATGCGTGGCGGCGAGGAGTTTGTCCCGAGCCAGGACACCGTGCTCAAAGAAGGGGACAAAGTCCTGATAGTCACCACACAGAAACACGTTGACACAATCCGCATCATCTTCGGCGAAGAGGTGCCGATGCATCTTGAAGACTGGATAAAGGGCAGGAAATCAATCCCGCAGATGAAGAGGCTCGGCATCACGAGAAGCGACCTTACCGGCAAGAAGCTCAGCGAGATACTGTTCAAATGCCAGTTTACCGTGTCGGTCACCAGGGTTGTGCGTTCGGGAGTGGAACTCGTGGCCGCACCTGACCTCAGGGTACAGGTCGGAGACTACCTGCAGGTGGTGGGCGACAAGGAAGGCATAGAAGCCATTGCAAAGCTTGTGGGCAACAAGGCCTCAGCGCTTGACAGGCCGAATCTTCTTCCGATTTTCCTCGGAATCGCCCTCGGAGTGGTGTTCGGGTGCATTCCGTTCACAGTTCCGGGCATTCCGCAGCCGATCAAGCTCGGACTCGCCGGCGGTCCGCTCATCATTGCCATACTCATCAGCTGCTTCGGTCCACGTGCCCATATCACCACATATACCACGCTCAGTGCCAACATGATGATAAGGGAAATCGGGATTTCATTCTTCCTTGCGGCTGTCGGGCTCGGTGCGGGAAAGACCTTCGTCTCATCGCTGGTCGGGGGCGGATGGTGGTGGATTCTCTACGGAGCCGTCATCACCATAGTACCGGTCCTGGTCATCACCCTTCTGGGCCGCTATGTCTTCAAGCTCAATTTCTTCCAGATTTGCGGACTTGTGGCGGGAGGCACCACCAACCCTCCGGTCCTCGCATTTGCCCAGAACGCATACGGAAGCAAGTATGTCTCTCTCAACTACGCCACGGTCTATCCTCTCTCGATGTTCATGAGAGTCCTCACGGCACAGGTGATGATACTGCTGGCCATGGCCTAAAGGCTTCGGCCAGATCATTTGCAACAGACACAAGCGAATGGAACTCAGACAATTGCATTATTTCGTAAAGGTCGCGCAGACTCTGAACTTTTCGGAGGCTGCGCGCCTTCTCTTTATCACTCAAAGCACCCTTTCCCAGCAGATCAGGCAGCTTGAAAATGAGCTGGGGACAGCCCTTTTCGAAAGGAATTCCCACTCGGTAAGCCTCACGGAAAACGGCGCAAGCCTGCTCCCACTTGCCGAAAAGACACTTCTTGCGGCACGGGACTGCAAGGACCGCATCCGGGACCTCCAGACCGCCGTTTCAGGAGAACTGATAATCGGCACGACATTCTCCTTCTGCCCCATACTGACAGAGACACTGCAGAATTTCCTCAGGGAATATCCCGGAGTCAAGCTTGTGATTTTCAGCAAGTCAATGGAAGAACTGATGGAGATGCTCCGCAAGAGGGAGGTGGATTTCGTACTGGCTTTCAAGCCTCTGGAAGAATACGGCGAGATTGAGTCGCACGTCCTTTTCGAGGACAAGCTTTCGGTCATCCTCCGAAAGGACCATCCGTTGGCGCAAAGGGAAAGCCTGAGCGTGGGCGACATAGCCCATCTCGGGGTTGCCATGCCTGCAAAAGGTCTTCAGGCAAGGAATGTCCTGGACCACCATATCGACATAGTCCGTGAGGGACTCGACGTCACTGTCGAGCTCAACGATGTCAATATGCTTCTGGACATTGTGCAGTCCGGCATCTGCATTTCAATACTCTCGGACGCGACCATCTACCACCGCGACAATCTCAAGGCAGTCCCTCTCGACATCCCCGGCAACAGGATGGTCGGATGCATCCATATGCTGCGCAATACCTACCGCAAGAAATCAGCTGAGATCTTCCTGAAGATGCTGAGCAGGTCAAGCGAGGTCAGCGCCCTCGCCGTCCCCGGCGTCGGCAATCATAGGTAGGGGATTTGTCCTGCTCTGGCGTGCCCCGAGCCTGGTGAGCTTGCTGCAGGTCTGGAGAATGCTCTGGCCGCTCGGGGAAAGCTTGCGGTATCCGTCATCATAGGCTGACTGGGCATTGCTCAGGGCCTTTCCTATGGCATCATATTTCTTGACGAACTGCCCCACCCTGTCCATCATCTCTGTGGCAAGGTCGAAGATCTTTTCGTGGTTTTCCGCCTGCTTTATGCTGGTCCAGGTCATGCTTACAATCCGCAGTGCGGCATAGAGGTTCATCTCGTCGGTGATGAACACGCCCTTTTCCATCGCGCTCCGCCACAGCGAAGGCTCGGCATTGAGGGCGCTCCACAGGGCTCCTGTATGCGGTACGAACATGATAACATAGTCCATAGTGACCCTCGGAGCCTTCACATAGGAGGTGTAGTCTTTCTTTGCAAGTTCGTCAACGTGCTTGCGGATGCTTGCAATATGGTTTTTCAATGCGGCCTGGCGTGAAGGTTCGTCTTCTGCATTGACATAGTCCATAAATGCAGTCAGGGACACCTTCGAGTCGATGATCACATCCTTTGCGGAATCGATGTGGAGGATGACATCCGGGCGGAGGGACGATCCCTCGTGAGGCTTTACAACATTGCCTGCCGCATCCTTGATGACAGCCTGGATCTCATAGTGAATCCCCTCCTGAAGACCCTGGGAGTCAAGAAGTTCCTTCAGCACAGTCTCGCCCCAGTCGCCTTGGGCCTTGGTGCCGTGCTTGAAGGCCCTGGCAAGCTCGTCGGCGCTTTCCTGCGCTGCCTTGCTCTGGCGCATCATATTCTCCATATTGGTCTTTATCTCGGTGCGCATCTCCGTCTGGCTCACGGTTGCCCTGTTCATTTCCTCCTTCATCCTGTCGATGGTCTCCTTCAGGGGATTGACGATGCCGCCGAGGTCCTTGTTGGAGGCTTCGGCAAATTCCTTCTGCCTCTGCTTGAGCATATCGTCAGTGGCGGAGCGCATCTGCGCCTGGACTTTGGCAATGGTCTCATCGAAATTCTTCTGCTGCTGCGCGGCGGCCTCCTTCCTCATCCTTTCGTATTCCTCCTTTGTCTCAGCCAGCTTTTTCGCAGATTCTTCCTTCACTGCGGCCAATTGCTTCGCGGCCTCCTCTTTTGCCTCCGACAATTGTCTGTCCGCCAAAGCCTTCGTCTCAGCGAGCTGCTTCGAAGCTTCTTCCTTCGCTTCAGACATACGCGCCGCATACTCCCCTTTCGTGGTTTCCAGCAGTCCCGCTG
>CAMBMK010000022.1 GCA_945868745.1 uncultured Bacteroidales bacterium | reverse complement strand
CCTTTTCAGAGCTGATTCCGACCCAGACCGTGCCTCCGGGATTCACTCCGTCGCCCTCTTCTCCGGCAAGTCCCGTAGTGGCAACCGAGAAATCGCTTCCGGTCAGTTTGCGGACGCCCTCGGCCATGGCTGCAGCCACCTCGCTGCTCACCACCCCGAACCGGGCAACGGTATCCGCCGGGACACCGAGCACCTTTTCCTTGACTGCAACTGCATAGGAGGTGACGGAGCCGAGATAGTAGTCGGAAGCGCCGGATACTGTCGTAATCAGGTGAGATATCTCTCCGCCGGTGCATGATTCGGCGGCACTGAGCGTCTTTCCGTGCTTTTTGAGCAGCACTCCGAGGGCGTGCTCGAGAGTATCGTCTTCAAAGGAGTAGATGTATTCCCCGGCAATAGCCTCCAAACGTCCGATTTCCGCGTCCATACGCGAGTTTGCCCCGTCGGGTGAACCTCCATATACCGAAAGCCTCAAACGCACGCCTGTGAGCGGATTTGGCAGGTATGCAAGGTGCATGTCGGACGGAAGGCTGTCCTCCCAGGGTGCAATCAGCTTTGAAAGCGCCGATTCCGCCAGTCCATAGACCATTATGTTGCGGTGGGTGATGGATTCCGTCCTGTAGTGGGTGCGTATGTCTTCTATCACGTCCGGAAGCGCCGCAGCAGTCTCGAACGGGACTCCCGGCATCGAATACAGCGTGCAAGGGTGTCCGAAAAGGCTTTCCTCCATCCTGAACACCATAATCGGAGCGGTTCCGCGCCTGTTCACGATGACCTCGCAGGTGTCCGGGACCATTGCCTGGGCTTTGTTGATGTCCAGCACGTCAAGTCCCCTGGAATGGAGTATCTCATGGACTTTGGCGAGCTGTCCGGCGTGCTCGACATACCCTTTGCTGCCGCTCAGGGATGCGAGAGCGTCTTTGGTGATGTCGTCCTTTGTAGGACCGAGGCCTCCTGTCGTGATGACTATGTCATTGTGTCTCAGTTCTTCAGACAATGTATCGATGATTTCCTGCCTGTTGTCGCCTATGGAAACCATCTTTCCCGTCCTGATGCCGAGTGCGCCGAGAGCGCGGGAGATTTCGGACGAATTGGTATCGATGACCTGCCCTATGAGGATCTCGTCACCGATCGTACAAATGGATGCTGTAACCATTGCTATTGTTTTATTTTCTGACTGTCAAGATATTTCAGTATGTTTTTGACAAGCTTCGGGCCTTCGTAGAGTATGCCCGTGTAGAGCTCTATGAGCGAGGCTCCCGCCCTGAACATTTCGAGCGCATCTTCCGGCGACATCACTCCGCCCACGCCCACAATCGGCAGTTTCCCGCCTGTGGTTTCCCTGATATGGCGTATCACAGACAGGGTTTTCGGCAGCATCGGGGCGCCGGACACGAGCACGTCTTCATCTGACAGGCGTCCTCCGATCATCCCCGGACGGTTGGAAATGGAGTCTCCGACCACGATTCCGTCGATTCCGTAGCGCAGGCAGTAAAGGAGGATGGCATCCAGCTGGTCGGTCTGCATGTCGGGGGATACCTTCAGAAGCACTGGCTTGATTGTGTCCATGTCGGCCCTTCTCTCAAGAAGGGTGTCCATCACCTCGTTAAGCGAGGAAACGTCTTCAAGATGCGACCTTACGCCCTGCGGAGCGATGGCAATGTTGAAGACAAACATGTCCACAAAGTCGTACAGCAGGGAAAATGCCGTGTCGAAGTCCTTTGAGATGCCCTCGTCAGGGGTGTTGCGGTTGTAGGTGATGCTTGCTGCCACGATACCTTCCGGGCGGTTGTTCTTGATGTGTTCTATAGCGTTGACCACACCCTTGTTCTCATGTCCGTTCCTGTGGATGAAGGCCCTGTCGCCAGGGACTGCCATGCTGAGCGCCTTGGGGTCGCGGCCCTGGGCCTTTGGAGTAAGGGTGCCGATTTCGATGAATCCGAATCCGAGGGCAAAAAGCTCGCCGCAATACTCCCCATCGGGGTCGAAACCTGCTGCAAGTCCCACAGGATTGGGGAATTCCAGCCCGAAAAGCTCCTGTTTCAGGGAAGGGTATTCCCGCTTGTAGTGGAGCTTGAGCAGCTGTCTTCCAAGAGGAATCCTTGTCGCAAAACGCAGCAGCGAGAGGGCTGCCCTGTGAACCCTCGTCGCATTTAGGCGCATGACCAGCGGTCTGAAAAACTGTCTGTACATCCCTTTCCGAGAAGCTGTTTAAATCCGACTGCAAAGTTAACAATCTTCAAGGAATTATCGCCATCAGGGATTCTTCAAAAAATGCCTGGGAGGAAAGGATATTCCGAAAATGGCGGATGCGTCAGCGGATCTCCTGGAAAGTATTGTCGTCGAAAAACACAATTATTCTTGTGATATGTTTCTGATTGTCAAATTGTTTGGCCAGATTAATCCGGGCACTTTCAGTCTCCGTGGACGGCATATCCTGCTGCGGTGAAGGGGGAGCGGCAGAAATACGCGATTCTCCGGGACTTGCCGGGGAGGCGTCAGGCTGCGCTGTAAACAGGTTCTCCGGCTCGTCTTCCGGCCCTGCTGATGCTGCAGGTGCGGTGACGGGGTCGGCCTTTTCATTGGCCAAACCCTTGTACATCTTGCCTTTACCCATCAGCAACCATTCGATGTTGAGGGAGGGGTAGTGCTCGATGATGCTCTGGATGAATTCATATCCCGGCTTGTTGCGACCTTTCAGTATGTGTGATATGCTGGCCTTTGCCACACCGAGGGTATTGGCGAACTGCGTGTTCGATATGTTTTCAGCTGCGAGGAACTGTTTGAGTCTTCCGTTCATAAAATAGCATGTTGCGGGGGTGTGTATATTCTAAACATCCGGTACACAAAAATACACAATTATCCGGGTATTTACAACTGTGCCGGAAAAGGGGGAGAGAGGGGCAGGGGAGCGACAGAATCCGCAAACATGTTAAATTAATTGATGAAATAAATATTACTAAAATATTGGATAACCATTAGATAAGTGTTAAAAACAATTCAAAGCAACAGTTTTGTTAGTTTACACACGGATAAAAATACCTTGTTTACAAAATTACTTAAATCTTAAGTGTAGAAGAATCTGCATAATCGTTGAAATTCACATAGATATAACGTAATCCTAATATGATAATAAATGCTTATTTTACTAAATTTGCAGTTTACAATTTACAAAGGTGAATTTTGTAAAAATGTTGTAAACTTTACAAAATTGAACGGTGAATTTCATTTTGTGGATGTTGAAAACGTTGTTGATACCGTCTGGAGATATCCACATCGCATTTTTTACAAAAGAAGGTGTGGCCGGTGCCGTGAACAAGTTGACAACATCCAAAGTCGCTGAGATTTCAATATTAGCGTCCGATTGTGTATTTTTGCACATATTTTCAATTTACAACATAAAACAGACTTTGATGATTCCTGAAATACACATTGAAGATTACAGCTATCCGCTTTCCGACGAAAGGATTGCGAAATATCCGCTCGAGCAGCGCGATGCCTCCAAACTCCTGATTTACAGGGACGGAAACGTGGATGAAACCGTATTCCGCACTCTTGCGGAGCATCTCCCCTCCGAAGCCCTCATGGTCTTCAATGACACCAGGGTTGTCCCGGCGCGCCTCCATTTCCAGCGTCCTACGGGGGCACACATCGAGATTTTCTGTCTCCAGCCGCAGCAGCCTTGCGAATACAACCTTGCATTTGCCGCCACTGAGCGCTGTACATGGAAATGCGTCATAGGCAATGCAAAACGCTGGAAGGACGATATTCTTTCCCTCTACAATCCCGGAGGCAATCCGGATGTGGCCGCGATGGGGCTTTCCGCCCGTCTTGTCGGCCGTGACGGGGAGACAGGTACCGTGGAATTCTCCTGGACTGACGGCTCCCCTTTCTCGAAAGTGCTTGAAATCTGCGGCAGTGTGCCGATCCCGCCATATCTCAACAGGGAGACTGAAGCCATTGATGCAGAGCGTTATCAGACACTGTATGCCAGGATCCGCGGTTCTGTTGCCGCTCCGACGGCAGGCCTTCACTTCACTGATGCCGTTCTTGACGCAATCCGGGCAAAAGGCATTGAGACACAGACAGTCTGTCTTCATGTCGGGGCAGGCACCTTCCTTCCCGTCAAGACTTCCAATGTGGCGGAGCATCCGATGCACAGGGAACCGTTTGCGGTTTCGCGCTCGCTGATTGCAGAGCTTGCGGAAGGCAGAAAGCCCGTGATTGCAGTCGGCACCACCTCGGTGAGGACCCTCGAATCCCTCTATTATATCGGAGCCGGCATTCTCGAGAACGGGAAAATTGAGGACGTGCCGCAGTGGGCCCCATACGAAAAAGAATGGAGATGGACTACCTCGGAGGCACTCAATGCCATTGTCAAGTATCTGGACGACAACAATATGGATACATTGGTGGCCGGCACCAGAATCATCATTGTGCCGGGGTTCAGGTTCCGCCTTGTGGATGTGCTTGTGACGAATTTCCACCAGCCTGAAAGCACCCTCATACTTCTTGTGTCGGCGTTTGTGGACGGGGACTGGAGGACAATATATGATTATGCGCTGTCGCACGGGTTCCGCTTCCTGAGCTACGGGGACAGTTCGCTGCTTTTCAGAAGGAAATAATATTTGCCAAATAGCGCCAATTGTTGTATTTTTGGATATTGAACCAAACCTGTAACCTCTGTCAATATGGAAGAAACAATCAATATCAACGATTTTTCCGATATCCGTCCTTATGGGGACAATGAAGCTGCACAGGCCCTTTCAAGGGTTGCAGAGCATCCGGTGGTGGCCCAGGTGTCAAAAGCCCTGTTCCCTGAAAAGCCGGCCGAATACCTTGCATCAGTCCTGAAAAGCATAAAAACCGTGGATGAATTCCAGGTGCTCGTGATGTCGAGGGCCGTCGAATGGGTACTTGCCAATACCGCCCACAATTTCTCATACAGCGGAATAGAAAATCTGCGCAAGTCCGACAGGAAGTTCCTTGCCGTATCCAACCACAGGGACATCATCCTCGACCCTGCGATCACACAGATTGTCCTTTTTCGCAACTCCATCCCTATGACGCAGATCGCTGTAGGAGACAATCTGCTCAAAAACAAGACAATAGAGGACCTTATAAGGTCCAACAGGATGATAAAGGTCATCCGTGGCATATCTGCAAGAAGCCTCTATCTCTCCTCCATGATGCTTTCGAAATACATCCGCCAGACCATCACTTCGGGGACTTCGTCCGTATGGATTGCACAGAGGGAGGGCCGTTCCAAGAACGGAATCGACACCACCGAGCAGGGACTCCTGAAGATGTTCGACATGAGCGGGACCGGCGATTTTGTCAAGAGTTTCGAAGAGCTCAACATCATCCCGATGAGCATTTCATATGAGTATGAACCTTGCGACATACTCAAGGCACGCGAGACTCTCATCCGCAGGACACGGGACTATGTAAAGAGTGAGAACGAGGATATCATGAGCATCGTCACGGGCATACGCCAGAGCAAGGGCGACATCCATCTGAGCATCGGGGAGCCGCTTACCCGCGAGGAGATTGAGGAGGCGTCCAAGTGCCAGAAGAATGACCGCTACCAGGCTATCCGTGCTGCCGTTGACAGGAGGGTGATCTCCGGGTACAGGCTATGGAAGACCAATTATATGGCCTATGACATACTGAATGGCGGAAACAGGTATGCCTCCGGATATACCGGACAGGAGCTCTATTCTTTCAGGCAATATATCGAGTCAAGGCTCCGAAGCGTTGAGCCTGAGCTTGACAGGGTTGCTCTCAGGGAGATTCTTCTCGGCATCTATGCCAATCCGGTAATATCAAAAGAGCAGGCTTATTAGGGCCTGCTCTTTTGATATTTCACATACAAATCATCAACTTTTCCTGAGGTCGTCCAGATGGATGTCCATCTGCGGGAACGGAAACTGTATCCCGTTTTCAGGAAGCTTCCTGTAGATTTCCTCCCGTACGGCGTAGAGTACCTTCCAGTAGTCTTCCGTATTTACCCAGGCGTACAGTACAAACTGCACCGAGCTGCTTTTGAGGTCGTTGAGATATACTGTCGGTTCCGGAATGCCCTCTACTCCGCGAAGCACGTCCGGATTGGCCTCCACAATGCCCAGGAGGACTTCCCGTGTCCTGTCGGCATCTGTGCCGTAGGCGACATCCACCTCCCATTTGCATCTGTGCTGCGGCTTTTCCGAGAAATTGTCGATGTTGCCGTTGAAAAGGGCACCGTTCGGGACGACTATTATCGAATTGTCGTAGCATTTGAGCTTTGTGCTTGCGATGTTGACTTCAAGCACCGTTCCTTCATAACCCTGAGCCTTGATGTAGTCCCCGGCCTTGAAAGGCTTGAATACCAGTATCAGTATGCCTCCGGCGAAATTCTGCATCGTGCCGCTCAGGGCCATGCCGATTGCCATACCTCCTGCAGCAAGGAGGGCTGCCAGGGAGGTCGTGTTGATGCCGAGCGTGCTGACCGTGATGATGACAAGGAAGATGGTCAGGGTGATGGAAACGAAGCTCTTGACAAAGGTTGCAAGGGTCTTTTCCGTCCCCCTTTTGATAAACATCGAATCCAGCAGCCTCTTGACCTTCTTTATCAGCCAGGCCCCGACCAGGTAGATGAGAATGGCAGCAAGCACCTTCAGGCCGAATCCTATTGCCGTTTCCAGAAGGTTGGTAAGGACGGTATTGGGATCCTTTACAAGTTCCTGTGAAAAATTGGCAATGGCTGTCTTTACCGAATCGGCATGGGCCTGGGCCTGCTCGACGGCAGCTTCGTCAAGGGTGGTTGTAAGCAGTTTCAACATTTCTAAAACAATTTGTCGACTTCTGATATGATGATCTCAGACGGAAGGTCCGGCGAAAGCACAAGATCCGGGGATTTCTGGACATATCCCATATAGGTGGCATTGAGCATGCCGCCTCCGGTAATGTTCAGCATGACAGTCTCGTCTTTGCCGACATCTCCATTTTCCAGGGCGTTTGCCAAGCCGCTCACAGCGCAGGCAGCGGCAGGAAGGATGTCGCAGCCTTCGAATTTGAAAAATTTCAGAATCCAGTTGACAATGTCGTCGTTGGTTGCAAGGTACATGTCTCCGCCGGAAGCCTTCAGCACGTCATAGAGTCCTCCTGCGATGGAATAAGGCGGTTTCCTGTTGGAGAGCACCGTCGCAAGGATGATTTCGCTGTTCTTGCGGGAGACATCGGGGTCAAGCGGCAGGAGTTCGCGCGAGCCGGCCTTCCATGAATCGTACATTATCGAGTATGGGGCATTCTGGCAGGCATATACCCTCATGTTGTTTTTCCCGAAACGGCCGTCGGCGGCAAGCCTTTCGGCATTTTCCCAGGCGGCTATGGCTCCGGTTCCGCTGCCCACGGCCTGGAAATAGGCATCGGGAATCCTGCCGATGGCCTCCACCGCGGAAAGCACCGTAGTGCCCATTCCGTCCCTTCTTGCAACATTCTTGGCGCCGCCCTCAAGCATGAACCTCGGGTCCTGCGCAATCTTGTCCCCAAGGGAAATGGCATCAAAATAGTCTGTGCCCGAAGGGGTTGCGATGACTTTCACGCAAGGCTTCAGGGCCCTTCTGAACCAGAGGTCATTGATGTTGTCCAGCGGGATGCAGATTACGACTGGGATGTTGTTGTCGGAGCATACGCGTGCGAAGGCGCGTGCGGTGTTGCCCGCCGACTGGACCACGAGTACCCTTTTGTTCCTTTTCGGAAGACGGCCGCAGACGGAGAATGCCTCCGTTTCCTTGAATGAGCAGGTCTCCATGCGTGCGCCGATTTTCGGCCAGTATCCGGAGAATGTGATGTAGAGGTTGCTCATCCCGAGATGCCTTGCAAGACCTGTGCTCCTGTAGGTTACAGGCGCATGGGAGTTTTTGAGCGTATGCTGGATAGGGAGCCATTCTGCATATCTGTAGAGCCCGTAACGGCCTTCCTTCGGGTTGAAGAACTTGTTGGCGTAAACTGCGCGGACAAGCGACGGTGTTTTCGACAGCGGGTCGGCAAGGGCCCATCCGCTGTCTTCGAAGATATGGCCGTCTGCCACATTCTCAAGCTTGTATGAAGTAGGTTTGATTCGTGCCATTTGTTTGATATTAAAGGTTTATGAACAGCCAGACCATATATGCCGCCTCGCAGGCAAGCATTATGATACCGTCCGTCCGGTCTATTTTATTCTTTTTTGCAACATATGCGGAGGTAAGTATTATCAGCGAGCTGACAAGGAGCACTCCTGCGTCCACAAAGTTGATTGCCTCAAAGGAAAGGTCGTGGATGATAGCAGAGCCTCCGAGGATGAGAAGGAGGTTGAATACATTGGAACCCAGTATGTTGCCGAGAGCCATCTGGCCTTTTTTCTTTGCGGCGGCCACAACGCAGGTCGCAAGCTCCGGGAGGGATGTGCCTCCGGCGAGGATGGTGATCGCGACGAATTTGTCGCTGAGCCCTGCCTGGCGGGCAAGTGCCGTGGCCGAGTTGACAAACTGTTCACCTCCCAAAATCAGCGATGCAAGTCCGGCAATGACAAGAATGATGCTCACGGCCACCCCGTAGGTCTTTTCACCCTCATCTTCAGAGTTGTCATCCTTCTTTCCGGTCTTGAACGAATAGACCATATAGGCTATGAAAAGTACGAGAAGGACAATTCCGTCAATGCGGCTGAGGGTGTCGCTGCCTGTCCTGAAGATGGTGCCGTTGAGACCGAGCAGGAGCACAAGGACCGTGGCGATGATGTTGATCGGGATGTCGGCCCTGAGATTGTTTTTTGTGATTCCGATAGGCATCAGTACGGCCGAAAGGCCGAGAATGAGCAGGGTGTTGAAGATGTTGGAACCGAAAATGTTGCCTATGGAGATGTCGGCATTGCCCTGGAATGCGCCCATGAAGCTCACCACCATTTCCGGAGCGGAAGTGCCGATGGCGACGATGGTGAGTCCGATGACGAATTCGCTGATGCCGGCCTTCCTGGCAATGCTCGAGGCACCGTCAACAAGGAAATCGGCTCCGGCCACGACCATTACGAGCCCGACGATGAGAAGAAGAACCTGTGTCAGCATGACTGTTTGAGTTTGAGGGCGCAGACATTTTCGACATGTTGGGTGTGAGGGAACATGTCAACGGGCTGCACCGCGGTGATTTCATATTTCTGGCAGAGGATGGCAAGGTCGCGCGCCTGTGAGGCGGGGTTGCAGCTCACATAGACTATCCTCTGCGGCTGGGCGTCGAGGATGACCTTTGCCACGTCAGGATGGATCCCGGCTCTCGGAGGGTCGAGGATGATGACGTCCGGCCGGCCGTGCTGCGAGATGAATGCGGGTGTGAGTATGTCCTTCATATCCCCGGCGAAGAATGAGCAGTTGGTGATGCCGTTCCTGCGGGCGTTGTCCTTCGCGTCCTCGATGGCCTCCGGCACATATTCGATGCCGATGACTTTGGAGGCCTTGCCGGAGACGAACTGCGCGATGGTGCCTGTGCCTGTGTAGAGGTCATAGACCGTCTCGCTGCCGGTGAGTCCGGCAAACTCCCTGGCTACGCTGTAGAGCTTGTATGCCTGTGGGCTGTTGGTCTGGTAGAACGACTTGGGGCCGATCCTGAAAGAAAGCCCCTCCATTGTCTCATAGATGGAGTCTTCTCCACTGTAGAGGATGCACTGCTGGTCGGAGATGGAGTCGTTGAGCTTGGAGTTGATGACATAGTAGAGCGAAGTGATCTGCGGAAATGCCCCGGCGATGGCGTCCAGCATTGCCTTGCGTGCGGGTTCATCTTCGCGTGCGAATATCAGTATGAGCATCACCTGGCCGTCTGCGGTCGTACGGATGAACATATTGCGCAGGAAACCGTGGTTCTCGCGGATGTCGTAGAACTCCAGCCCGTGCTCCAGGGCATATGCCTTTATGAAATTCCTGATGGAGTTGGAAGGCTCCCCCTGGAGGTGGCAGTCGCTGATGTCCAGCACCTTGTCGAAGAATTTGCCCACATGGAAGCCGAGACCGCAGCGGTCGCTTTCCGGTATTTCGGCGGGGTCTTCCTCCGAGAGTATCCAACGTTTGGAAGAAAAGCTGAATTCCAGCTTGTTGCGGTAGTATTCTATCTTGTCGGAAGGCAGGATGGGGGAGATCTCCGGGATCTCAAGATGGCCGATCCTGACGAGCTGGTCCCATACCTGCTGCTGTTTTGCCTGGAGCTGCATCGGGTAGGGAAGCGGCTGCCAGCGGCATCCTCCGCACACTCCGAAATGCCTGCAGAATGGCTCCAGACGGTGCTCTGACGGCTTTACAATCCTTGCCACCGCACCTTCCATATAGTTTTTTTTCTTTTTGTAAACACGTATGTCAACCACGTCGCCCGGGACTGCAAATTCGGTGAAAACCACTGTCCCGTCCGGTCCGTGGGCAATGGCCTTGCCTTCGGCCGCCACGTTTTCTATGGTGACATTTTCAAGAAGAATGTCTGTCCTGTTTCTTGCCATTATATGCCTTTTCTTATGAGAGCCTGTGAAATGTTGATGATGAAATCACCCATTGCCTCGAGTTCGGAAAGAAGGTCGAGGAAATATCCGAGTGCCTGATAATCAGAGTCGTGGGTATCCATCTTGTTGATTGTCTCCTCACGCAGGAAGTCCCTGAGGCGGTTGATTTCGTCCTCCGCAGTCTCGGAATCGCGGATGTCGGTTGTCCTGCCGGTGGTGTAGGCGTCCTTGAGATGCCAGTTCATTATCACGAAGGCGTTGCCGACCTTCTCGGTGAGCTTGTTGAGCTTTGCAATCTGCTCATCGGTGAATGTGATGTTGTGGATCCTGGTGCGCTCCAGCAGGCGGGATATGTTCTCGCCGCTGTCGCCGAGGCTTTCCATCTCGCTGATGATGCGGTAGAGCATCTTGGCGAGGGAGTTCTCCTCGGTGCTGAGCTCCTCGGCTGTCACCTCGTTGAGATAATGGGCGATCTCATATTCCATCTTATCGGTAACTTCCTCGTAGTAAACGAGTTTCTTTCTTATTTCCTCAAATTCGTCCGGATTCTTGGCATTGATGGCCTTCTTGACGAAACCGAAATCCTGATAGCAGACCGCACCGAAGTTGATGGTCTCCTTGAGGGCGAGCGAGAGGGAGAGGGAAGGGGTGCCGAGACGGCCGGCAGTGATGAAACGGAGCTTGTAGTCCTCCTTCTTCTCTTCAGCCGCCTGGTCGGCAATCACGCTGCTGACAAAGCGTACAAGCGGTTCGGTGAACCAAATGAGGAGGCAGGTGCCGAGGATGTTGAACATCGTGTGGGAAAGGCATACACCGTACAGCGGTCCGTTGACTGCGCCGAAAATGCGTGATACAATCCCCATGAGGGAGCAGAACGGATTGAAGAGAATCAGTATCAGGATTGCTCCTAATACATTGAACAGCAAGTGGATAAGTGCTGCTCTGCGGGCGTTGACATTACCTTTGGCAGCAGCGAGGCTGGCTGTGAGGGTGGTACCGATGTTCTCACCGAGCACCATTGCAACGGCAAGGTCAAACCCGATGCTTCCTATACTTAATAATATGATTGTCAATGCAATAGCCGCGCTTGAAGACTGAAATACCGTAGCAAGGACCATTCCGGCCAGAACGAACAGGAAGATGGAGACGGCACCGTGTGAGGTCCAGGATGAAAGCATGTCGGCAAAGCCTGATGTGGCTGAGATGGATGTCATCGAGGACTGCATGAAGGTAAGAGCCACAAAAAACAGCGCAATACCTATGACGAGCTGACCTATGTTCTTGAGTTTCTGATTTTTGGACATATTCATCAGATATCCCAGCGCCATTACTATATAGGCGTACGGACCGAATTTGACCGAGAACAGGAACAATGTGATGATCCAGGCCGTGATTGTGGTTCCGATGTTTGCGCCCATGATTGCGGCGACAGCCTGTGACAGGGTCATCTGTGCGGAGTTGACGAGGCTGACAATCATGACGGTTGCCGCCGAGGATGACTGGATGGTCGCAGTGAGTCCGCAGCTTGCGAGTATGCCATGGAACCGGTTGCCGGTCGTCATCGCAGGCAGGAATGTGCGGAGTCGTCCGCCGAAGTATTTCTGCAGTCCGTTGCTGAAAATGTTCAGTCCGTAAAGCAGAAGGGCAATCGAGCCCAGCAAGGTCAGAATACTTAGTACCATATTAACATAATATAAATTGTGTAACAAACCCAAAAGGGGAGTTACGGTTAAAAATTCAGTCTTATGCTCATCTTCAAGGCCCCGAGCAGCGATTTGCTCGACCTTATGTCTTCCTTATTGACAATATTGCCGGAATACGGGTCTGTCAACCGGTCCGGATGGACAAGCGACGTGTTGAGGCCGATGCCGTAATCTATGCTCAAACGCCTTGATAATCTTTGTCTTATCCCAAGTCCCAAATCAGCAAGACCGCATAATTTCCCTCCGTTTTCAGGAAATCCCGCTCCGGCTGCCGTCCTGATGAACAGTCCTTCCGTGCGGTCGGCATTGCGGAACCAGTTCCATCCGAGCATCACGGGAAACAGTCTTGCGCTGCCTCCTGCACCGTGCCATCCGGCATTGATTGTCAACTCGTTACGTCCTGTACCGATGCCCATATAGGCGTCGATGAAGCCGTTGAAATGTCCTGCGGTATTGATTTCGTCCGTTTCCGCAAGGTATCTGTCGGCGGTCAGGAAGGATGCCCTGTCCCAGGATGCGAAGGATACGGATGTACCCCAGGATACGCCCCAGACCAATCCGGGAGTCCCGGCGTATGCTGCAGTGCCCAGCAGGACAAGTATTGCAACCAAAGCCGACCGTCTCATATCAAAATCTGTAAGTTATCGATATTTCCGGATACAGGATATCCTTCAGGCCAGCCTTGTAGATGCTCATCGAGGTGTCGTAGCTGTTCTTCATATCCATATGGAAGCCGAACTCCCCTGATAGATAAAGCTTTATGGCCACATTGGACGCAAACGAGAACCTCAATCCCATATTGCCGTACAGGGCAGCCATATAGCCTTTCCTGTAATCGTCCGTGTCGCTGACGTATCCGATGCTCAAGCCCGGGCCTGCAAAAAAACGCGCAACTGCGCCGTCGGCAAGATTCCATCTCCTGAAACAGTATTCGATGTTGTACAGGGTCTTGATGCCCGGATTGCGGGCCTTTCCCGCGATTGTCCCGCGAAGGTCAAGCAGGATGCTGAAGTATGAGGCGGACTCTCCCCTGTCGATCACTGCATATACTCCGGTGGCTTTGCCGGAAAACGTTGTCCCCCAGCCTGTTGGCCGCTCACCTGCATAAAGGTTGACAGCCGGCAGGAGCACTGTCAGCATCAGCAGGTAGGTTTTGGCGCACGCCGTCATCAGGCAAATAGGTATTAATCATACAAATTTAGCAAGTTATTTAGGTTTCGCAAAAAAGTATGAAAAAACACATCATTCTCTAAATATTATGACAAAAATGCTAAATTTGCATTCCGTACTAAAATTGTGTAAACCCATATGGCAGTTACTATCAAACAAGTCAGCAGCAGAAGGGACCTCGGCAGGTTTGTTGACTTTCCCAACAAGCTCTACAAAGGAAACCAGTATTTCGTACCTAAAATATATACCGATGAGATGGCCACCCTCGACCCGAAGAAGAATCCGGCTTACGAGTTCAGCGAGGCGGCCCTGTTCCTCGCCTACAAGGACGGCAAGCTTGCCGGTCGCGTGGCGGCGATTGTCAACCATAGGGCAAATGAAAAATGGGGCCACAAGGAGGTCCGCTTCGGATGGATTGACTTCATAGATGACCGCGAAGTGTCTTCGGCGCTGATGGACAAGGTGATAGAGTTCGGAAAGGAAAGAGGAATGGATTCCGTGGCCGGTCCTCTCGGTTTCACTGATTTCGACCCGGAGGGAATGCTCGTGGAAGGTTACGACCAGCTTTCGACAATGGCCCTCATCTACAACTATCCTTATTATAAGGACCATATCGAGGCGATGGGTTTCACCAAGGCTGCCGACTGGCTCGAGTTCAAGATCCGTGTCCCGGAGCAGGTGCCTCCGAGAATCGCCAAGATTTCAAAGATAGTAAGTGAAAAGTACGGCTTCAGGGTACGCAAGCTTACCAAGAGGGAGATACGCAGGGAGCGTCTCGGATACAAGATTTTCGAGATCATCAACGACTGCTACGGTGAGCTGTTCGACTTCACTCCCCTCACCTCCGGACTGATTGACAAATATGTGGATGCCTACCTCGGCCTCCTCAATCTGGACTATGTAAGCGTGATTGTGGACAAGAACAACGAGATGCTCGCCGTCGGAATCACGATGCCTTCCATTACAAGGGCGCTCCAGAAATGCCGCGGCAAATTCTTCCCGCTGGGATGGTTCCATCTTCTGAGGTCGATGTTCTTCAAAAACGAGGGCTGCGTGGAGCTTCTCCTGATTGCAGTGCGTCAGGAATACCGCAATCTCGGTCTTATCGCATTGATCCTCAATGACCTTGTGCCTCGCTACTATGCCAACGGAGTACGTTTCGGGGAGTCCAACGCGGAGCTCGAGACCAACACCCAGATGATTGATTCCTGGAAGCTGTTCGACACCGAGCAGCACAAGCGCAGAAGGGCTTATAAAAAAGATATCTAACATTTTGACCTGTAATGAATGAAGTCCTCCCACCGCTTCCGGAGAGGATGCGTCCCCGGACTCTCGACCAGTACGTTGGCCAGCGCCATCTTGTTGGTCCCGGTTGCGTCCTGCGCAATCAGATCGAGTCGGGCAAAGTGGGTTCATTCATTCTCTGGGGCCCTCCCGGAACAGGCAAGACCACCCTTGCACGGATTGTCGCATCGTCTGCCGGACGCGATTTCTACACACTGAGCGCCACCTGCTCGGGCGTGAAGGAAGTGCGCGAGGTCATCGAACGCGCGCGGCAGGACAGGGAGTCTGTCTTCGGTACACAGAAAGGCGCCCCTATCCTGTTTATTGACGAAATACACCGCTTCAGCAAGAATCAGCAGGATGCCCTCCTCGGTGCCGTGGAAAACGGCACAATCGTCCTTATAGGCGCCACCACTGAGAATCCTTCCTTCGAGGTCAACAGCGCGCTCCTGTCACGCTGCCAGGTCTTTGTGCTGAAGTCGCTCGATGTCGAAGATCTTGAAGCATTGCTTGAAAGGGCGCTAAAGAACGACGTGATACTCAGCCGTCTGGATATTGTGGTCAAGGAGAAGCAGGCGCTCCTCAGATACAGCGGAGGAGATGCCAGGAAGCTTCTCGGTTCTCTTGAGGCTGTGGTTGACAGCGCGGACAGGTCCGGGCAGATTGTCATCGACAATGCCTCCGTCACCGCCTGCCTTCAGGAAAATCCCGCCCGATATGACAAGGACGGGGAAATGCACTACGACATCATCTCCGCATTCATCAAGAGCGTGCGCGGTTCGGACCCCAATGCCGCCGTGTATTATATGGCAAGGATGCTGGATGCCGGAGAAGACCCTCTTTTCATAGCAAGGCGCCTTTGCATACTCGCTTCCGAAGACATCGGACTTGCCAATCCCAATGCGATGCTGCTCGCCAATGCCTGCTTCCTCACCGTGGAGCGCATAGGCATGCCCGAGGCGAGGATTCCACTGAGCGAAACTGCGATCTATCTTGCATCATCAGCCAAGAGCAACTCTGCCTATCTTGCAATAGACAAGGCGCTTGAGGTTGCCCGCAAGACTCAGGACGCCCCGGTGCCGCTATATCTGCGCAATGCTCCCACCAAGCTGCTCGACGAGCTCGGATACGGCGACGGATACAAATATGCCCACGACTATCCGGGACATTTCACCGATTTGGAATTCCTTCCGGAGCAGCTGTCGGGGACGGTATTCTACGAGCCGGCCGACAACAGGCACGAGTCCACCCTGAAGGCATATCTTTCCGCCTGCTGGCCAAAGTATTACGGTACGGAAAAATCAAAGGGGAAATAGTCACGTGTGCAGGCCGTTGCCGTGCCGCCTCCATTGTCAGAACGGATAGCCGACGCCGAAGTGGACGGCATAATTGTCCCGCCTGAACCATCCGGAAGGTCCTATCCAACGGTCCCCTTCATCATTGGCCGGATCGTGTATCTGGAATCCCGCGTCAATCCTGACGAGAATCACATTGAGGTCGAGCCTCAGGCCGAGTCCCCAGTTGGCCGCAAGGCTGCTGAGGAAGGTATCCGCCTTGATGCGCCCGAGGTCATACAGGGAGTCATTGCTGTCGGACTGGAGAGTCCAGATATTGCCCGCATCCATAAAAAGTGCCCCGTAGAGCTTCCAGAAAGCCGGGAACCTGAATTCCAGATTGGCCTCGAGCTTCATGTCTCCCGTCTGGTTGGGAATCACGAACGTGCTCTCCTGCTTCACCCTGCCCGGTCCCACGCTCCTTGCCTGCCATCCCCTGAGGCTGCTGGCGCCGCCCGAATAGAAATGCTGCTCGAACGGAAGCACGGAGGAGTTGCCGTAGGCATAGCCTGCGCCTGCAAGAAGCCTTGTGGCAATGCCGAAGTCGTCATTGCGCCCGAATTTCCAGGTATGGCCAAGCGAAATCTCCCCGCGGACATACTGTGAAAAAGGCGTGTTCCAGAGCATTCCGGCACCGTTGGCATCCTTTGTCATCAATCCTTTGAATGCGCTCAGCACATTGCCCGCAAGGGCGAAATTGAGCATTGCAAAGCTGTAGGAGGATTTCGGATTTACCCCGTTGTCGGTGTTGTAGTAGAGCTGGACGAAGGTGCCGAGGTCGAAGTGGTTGCGGTAGGCATTGAGCATGAACGGGTTGTTCTGCAGCTTCGAGTAGAACGACTCGTCCATATTGTCGATTTTGACAATGCTCATCTGGAGCGGATAGAACTGGTAGTTGAGATTGCCGCTGTAGCCGCTGTAGCCGTAGGATGTGGAGATGATGTTGCGCGTGTATTCCGGGCGGCTCTGATAGTTGTAGGAAGCCTTGATGTCGGTATGCGGCACCGGGCCCTTGAACAGGCTGTAAGGCAGTCCCACGAAGCGCGGGAGGCTGATTCCCGCCGACACTCCGAGCTCGTTGCTGTGGACATTGTCCTTCCCGGGCTTGAACTGGAATTTGCCCATGAATCCGACATTGAGAAGCTCTCCTCCGTGGAAGAGGTTCCTGTCGTAGAAAGTGAGCTCCGGGGAGATGCCGAAAAGACCGCTGGAGTTGGTTGAGGCCTCGATGCCGACCTTGAATCCGTTGCGGCGTGCAGGGGTGAGCCTGATGTCGCAGTCCACTGCGGAAGAGTCCGCCTGGCTCAGCTCGATATTGACGCTGCTGAGCGAGCGGAGGGCGGAAAGTCTTGAGTATGTGCGGTTTACCGTTTCTTCACTATACGGGTCCCCCGGGAAGATGGTATTGAGGTTGCGGATGACCTTGTCGTGGATGCGGAATGATTCGGGATAATAGACATTCACATTGCCGAAGTGGTTGCGGCTCAGCACCACCGCCTCGTTGGGCGTCTCGTTCCTCGTGTATTCGCGTATCTGCATCCGGAGGATGGCGCTGTCGGGGATGGAGGTCGTGTCCGCCTCGAAGTAATAGTAGTTCTTGGAAAATCCGTAGTGTCCCAGACGGCGCAGGTAGGCCGCGCTGCGTGCCGATTCGGCCTCGAGAGACGCTTCGCTCAGCCAGTCCCCCTTGCGTATCGTCACATTGGCCGTGTCCGTGAGGAAATCGGCAGCGATGTCTCCCCTCTCCGGAAGGACATAGGACACCGACTGGATCGGGTAGCGCTTGCCGAGGCTGATGCGGTATGTCGCACGGACCTTTTTCCCGCGGACGGTCACGTCGGTATCTACCGTGCTCCCGTAGTAGCCGAGATGCTCGAGCTTCTTGCCGATATTCTCTGCAGAGGCATTGAGCATATCGGCGTCATAGACCACCGGTGCCTTGCCTATTTTCCTGAGAATCTTGGACATGCCGCTCTCCCCCTTCTTCCCTGACCAGTTATAGACATATATCATCGGATTCCAGGTGTCCGCCTTCTGCTTGATGTACGGCTGTATCTCGGAGGTGTTGAAATCCTTGCCGTTCCCGACGACGATTTCGTTCCTGACGAGCCTGTACTCTCCGGGCGCAAGAACCCTTGTGGTGCTGCAGGAAGATGCAAGCACCGCAAGAAGCGGGAATATGAATGCGGATTTTTTCATATGCATTCAACAAATTTACCTTATTCGGAACAGATTCTCAAATTTTTGTTATTATCTTTGCGAAGTTTTTCCGCCGGCAGGATGCTGCGGAGCGATGATACTAAACATTTTTTTATGAATTAGCTTTTTTACATAGCAGAATGAAGAACAAATATGTCGATCTGGTAGGTCAGACCTTTGACTTCCCTCAGGACGAATTCCGTGTAGAAGACGGAACCCTTTATGTCAATGACATCAATATGATGGACATCATCAAGGAGTACGGAACGCCATTGAAGATAACCTATCTTCCCAAGATCACAAGCCAGATTCAGAGGGCGAAGCGCATGTTCCGCAATGCAATGTCCAAGGTAAGTTACGACGGAGAATACCATTACTGCTATTGTACGAAAAGTTCCCAGTTCGAGTTCGTGGTGGAGCAGGCCCTCAAGAGCGGGGTCCACATCGAGACATCCTCGGCATACGACCTCAATCTCATCCAGAAGCTTTATGAAAGGGACCTTGTGGACAAGGATCTCATAGTGATCTGCAACGGCTTCAAGCGCCCGCAGTACATCGCCAACATCGGCCAGTTCCTGCGTGAAGGCTGGAACAATGTCATCGACATCCTCGACAACAAAAACGAGCTCGAGGACCTTGACAACGTGATTCCCGACGACATCACCGAACCGGTGAAGGTCGGCATCCGCATCGCGGCCGAGGAGGAGCCTTCATTCGACTTCTACACCTCGCGCCTCGGCATCAGGTACAGCGACATCATCCCGTTCTACAAGAACGGCATCAGCCGCAATCCGAAATTCTCCCTCAAGATGCTCCATTTCTTCATCAACACCGGCATCAGGGACACCTCATACTACTGGAACGAGCTCTCGCGCTGTCTCAACCTCTACTGCGACCTCAAGCAGATCTGCCCGGAGCTTGACAGCCTCAATATCGGCGGAGGACTTCCGATCAAGACCTCCCTTGCGATGGACTATGACTACAAGTATATGATCGAAGAGATTATATATCAGATAAAGACGGTATGCGAGGCCCATGGAGTGCCGGTTCCGGACATCTATTCCGAGTTCGGCAACTTCACCGTGGGAGAATCCGGAGCGACCATCTTCAAGGTGCTCGACGTCAAGCAGCAGAATGACAGGGAGTGCTGGTATATGGTGGACAACTCCTTCATGACCACAATGCCGGATACCTGGGGCCTCAACCAGAGGTTCATACTCTTCCCTATCAACAAATGGAATGACGAGTATCACCGCGTGTTCATCGGCGGACTCACCTGCGACAGCAAGGACTACTACAATTCGGAGGCGCACGCCAATGCAATCTTCCTCCCTGTGATGAAATCGCGCCGCGACCCTCTCTACATCGGATTTTTCCATACCGGAGCATATCAGGAGGCCATTTCCGGCTACGGCGGAGTAAAGCACTGCCTCCAGCCGTCCCCTACCCACATCCTGATTGACAGGGACAAGGATGGCAAGATAATGACAAGGCTCTTTGCGCCGGAGCAGTCATCCGAGTCAATGCTCAAGATTCTCGGCTATTAGGATGCCTATATCAAACAATCAGATAAAGCTCGTAAAGTCCTTGCAGCAGAAGAAGTTCAGGGACGAATACGGGCTTTTTGCCGTTGAAGGCGAGAAGATGGTGGCGGAGGCTTTGAGGTCGGGATTTGCCGTGGAGCACGTTTTCCGCCGCGAGGATGTCGGTGATGACGTGATGGCACGCATCAGCGCCCAGTCCTCCCCTTCTCCGGTGCTTGCGGTAGTCAGGAAACCTGCTTCCAATGACCTCAGGCCCCGGCGCGGGCTCTATCTTGCCCTCGATTCCATCCGCGACCCCGGCAATCTCGGCACTATAATGAGGATTGCCGACTGGTTCGGAGTGACCGGGATTTTCGCTTCCGGAGACACCGTTGACCTCTTCAATCCAAAGACCGTACAGGCCACCATGGGGGCCATTTTCAGGGTGCCGGTGCGCTACACGGACATTCCGGATGTGTGCCGCGAAGCTGTCGGATGGGGCGGCCGCGTCTATGGGACGTTCCTCGACGGGGACAATATGTACAGTGCCGACATCGAAAGGCGCATGGACCTTCCGGTCATAATTGTCATCGGCAACGAGTCCAACGGGATTTCCCCGGAAGTGGCCTCGGCAGTCACAGACCGCCTGTTCATACCGCCATATCCGGCCGACGATCCGGGCTCGGAATCACTCAATGCGGCTGTCGCCACGGCAATTGTGGTAAATGAGTTCAGAAGGGGTTTGTAATCAGCCCCTTTTTTTTTATTTTTGTTTCCTCTACCGCCGTTTGTGCGGTAAGGACCTTCCGGCAACCGAAACAACTTCTGAATATGAGCGAACAGATACAGGGTGAATTCACCTCAAAATCCTACGAATCCCTGATGCGCATCAGGATCAAGAAAGTCCTTATGATATGCAGCAACTACGACGCCTTCATCATGGAGGAGGACGGCCGCATAGAGTCGAGAATCAAAAAGGAATACTCTGAACTTAACATTTCCAATCCGCCTGCCTTCATCTGGGCCAACTCCTCCGAAGCTGCGGCGGAGATACTCTCGCAGGATTCGGCGTTCGACCTTGTCATCTGCATGTACAACGAGCAGGACAAGGGCATATTCAGTTTTGCAGAAAAGCTCAAGACCGGAGGCTGCAGCATCCCGTTTGTCCTGCTGATGCACTATTCCAAGGAAATCCGCAGGAAGGTGACGGAGCAGATGCAGAAATCCTCCGTGGTGGACTATATCTTCAGCTGGCACGGCAATGCCGACCTTATCCTCGCCATCATCAAGCTGCTCGAGGACAGGATGAATGCCGAAAATGACATCCTCAATGTCGGGGTGCAGGCAATCCTTCTCGTCGAGGACTCGATACGCTACTACTCCACCTACCTTCCGGAGCTGTACAAGCTGGTCATCACACAGAGCAACGAATTTCTCCGCGACACCCTCAACGAGGACCAGCAGAAGAACCGCAAGCGTACAAGGCCGAAAATCCTGCTTGCAACCTGCTACAATGATGCCGTGGAGACATTCAACAAATACAGGGGCTATTTTCTCGGCGTCATCACCGACGTCGGGATGGTGATGAATATGGGCGATGACATCAAGACCGAAAACCTCACTGCAGGCTTCGATCTTGTCCATCTGATCCGCGCCGAGTATCCGCTTATGCCTATTCTCATGGAATCCTCCCAGGAAGAATACGAGCTGAAGGCCAGGGAGCTCAATATCGGATTTGTGCGCAAGTATTCGCGAACGCTGTTTCTCCAGCTCTCCGATTTCATAAAGGAAGAATTCGGCTTCGGCGACTTCGTGTTCAGGGACGGAAGCGGAAAGGAATACGGGAGGGCAGGCTCACTTATGGAGCTGCAGAGCATCGTGGACAGCGTCCCGGACCAGGTGCTTGTCAGCAACACCTCCAGGAACATGTTCTCCAAATGGTTCTTCGCGCGCGGACTCTTCGGACTCGGACGCCGTTTCCGCTCTGAGCATCACGTCATTGCAAGCGAGGCGAGGGACTTCATGAAGGAACAGGTCCGCCAGTATCTCCACTCTATCGGACGCGGTGTGGTGGCCGGCTTCAAGGAGGACGCATACTACGACTACATCACGTTTGCGCGCATCGGCGAAGGCTCGATGGGCGGCAAGGCGAGGGGCCTCGGCTTCCTCAACAAGCTGATAGAGAAGCACAACCTTTCGCATGCCTACGAGGGCATCACCGTGTCGATTCCGCGCACGGTCGTGATATCAACCGATTATTTCGATATGTTCATAGAGGAGAACAACCTCGAGTACATACTTGAATCGGAGATGTCCGACGATGAAATCCTGTCCGAATTTGTGGCTGCGCGCCTTCCGGACAGCCTGATGCCGCTGCTGAAGGCCTATCTCGAGACAACCACCTTCCCGCTTGCTGTGCGTTCGAGCTCTAAACTTGAGGACTCAAACTACCAGCCGTTCGCCGGAGTGTATTCCACCTATATGATCCCGTGCGTGGACAATAAGGACCAGATGCTCCGACTTCTCGGAAAGGCCATCAAGAGTGTCTATGCGTCAGTCTATTACAACGGCAGCAGGACCTATGTCCACTCTACCGGCAACCTCCAGAGCGAGGAAAAGATGGCCGTCATCCTGCAGGACATCTGCGGCTCGGAGCACGACGGGCTTTTCTTCCCGATGATGTCGGGAGTGGGCCGAAGCGTCAATTTCTATCCTCTTGAAGGGGAAAAGCCGGAGGAAGGGACGGTCAATGTGGTGTTCGGACTCGGAAAGGCCGTGGTCGAGGGCGGAAGGACGCTCAGGCTCAACCCGATGTATCCCAACAAGATACTCCAGCTCACTAGGATGGACCTCGCGATGAAGGATACGCAGGGTATGATGTATGCGCTGGACCTCCGTCCGGGTGCATTCAAAATCTCGCGCAACGAGAGTGTCAACTTTGTGGAAATACCTGTTTCCCAGGTTGTTGACAGCTGCCCGTACCGCAATCTGGTATTCTCTTCCTACGATTTCTCGTCCGACAGGATTGTGCCGGGGGTGCAGGGGACGGGACCGAAGATTGTCACCTACGACGCCATTTTCCGTTACGGAAAGTTCCCTGTGGCAAGGGTGCTCAGGGACGTGATGGACATCTGCCGCAAAGAGTTCAAATGCGACGTGGAAGTGGAGTTTGCAATCGACGTCAAGCCGGACGGTGATCTTGTGTTCAAGCTGCTCCAGGTGCGTCCTGTCAGCGACTACAGCAACATTGCCGACAGCAGCATAGATGACGTCATGGCGGAAATGGACCCTGTCATAATCAAATCGGAAACGGCACTCGGCGCCGGATTCATCAATGACATCTCACATATTGTCTATGTCACGGCGGAAAACTGGAACAGCCTCGAGTCCGTGGCGATAGCCGAGGAAATCGCCGCAATCAACACGGCCTTCCGCCAGCACGGGGAGGACTATATGCTCATCGGCCCGGGCAGGTGGGGCTCATCTGTCCACAGTCTCGGCATCCCGGTTGACTGGAGCGACATCTCCGAAGCCAGGACTATCGTGGAATGCGGCATCCCTGGACTGCAGGTCGAGCCGAGCCAGGGCACCCATTTCTTCCAGAACATCACATCCCTCGGCATAGGCTACCTCTATGTGGATACGGTATTCAACAAGGATGCACTCCACACGGAATATCTTTCCGCAATGAAGTGCATCCATCAGGGCAAATATGCACGCGTGCTCGAATGTCCTGAAGGCCTGTTCGGATACATCGACCGCAACCGCAACAGGGCTGCCGTCGGCCGTCACCGGCTTACCGGGCAGGACAAAGCCTGACAATCGTGCCGTCGCATGCTTTCACGTGGACCCTGACCGGAAGGTCGGGGTTCAGTGTTTCCGTCTTGTCCATCCCAAGCCATTCGAAGGCATGCTCCGGAATCGATATCGAGATGTCGGAGTCGCAGGAAGAGAAATTGCATACCACCAGAAGTGTTTCATCCTCCCAGTCGCGCAGGAAAGCGAAGTGCTTGTCCTTGTTGAATCCGTCCGAAGCATAATTGCAGTAGCAGAGGTCATACATATCCCCCCTGCCGATAGCATTGTCCGTGGCAGCAAAACGGGTAAGGGACGTGAATTTCTCCAGAAATGCCTTCTGCTGGCTGTCCAGGGCATCATTGTCGCCGTGAATGTGTCTGTACAGGGCGCGAACCGATGAAGGACTCCACCAGTCGAAAATGGTAGTGCGGCCGTTCACGCTGCTCAGGCCCTCTTCGTCCATTCCCTTCTCCCCCACTTCCTCACCGAAATAGACCATAAATGCGGCCGTATTGAGAAACAGGGCTGCGTGCAGGGCTGCAAGTGACTTTTCCGGGTCCCCGGCCATAAACCTGCTGGCGTAGCGGATCTCGTCGTGGTTCTCAAGGAAATTGAGCATATGAGGCTGCACATCCCCGAGGAACTGCCAGTTCCAGGTCAGGCGGCGTGCGGACTGCCAGTCCTCCACCGGCATCCCGCTGTCCTCGACATTCTTGTGGACAACGTCGGCGAGTGCGTCAAACATACCGGACTTGTCATAGAGATAGTCGAAGCCCACCTCATGGACATACTTGGAGTAGAGGTTCTTCATATAGACTTCGGCGATGAACATAAAGTCCGGGAACTCCTCGTGAACCTTGGCAATCAGCCATTTGAAAAAGTCTGCCGGGACAAGCTCCACCATATCGCAGCGCATTCCGTCCACTCCCTTCCGTGCCCAGAACAGCACAACCTCGAGCATCTTGTCCCAAGTCGCCGTGTGCCAGTCGCAGTAATTGAGCTTGACGGTGTCGTACCAGTCGTTGATGCCCGGAGCGGCCCCGAAGAAATTGCCGGATGCCTTTGCAGGGAATTCCCTGAAGGTGCCGTTTCCGGCAGGGAGACGGAGTTCCTCCCCCGGGTAATAGAAGAAATCGTTTTCCGGTTTCCAGTTGACCGAGGTGTCGTCCTGCGCACCGAATACAGGGTGTCCGGCAGCATCACGGCCGTCCTTCCAAGGACGCGGGGAAAATCTGCCGTAGTCCCTTGCAACGTGGTTGGGAATAAAGTCAAGGAGCACCTTAAGTCCGGATGCGTGTGTCCTTTCGACCATTTCTTCAAATTCTTCCATCCTGTTGTCGGGATTGTCTGCAAGATACGGATTGACGTCAAACCAGTCAGTAATTGAAAACGGTGAGCCGGCATTGCCCTTCACCCAGGCCTCGTCGGAAGGTGTACATCCGCAGGTGTCGCATAGTGTAGCGTGGCGTATGACTCCGGTAAACCATATGTGGCTGATGCCGATGGATTTGAGATATTCAAGGGACTCCCGGTCCATATTGCGGAACTTTCCGCATCCGTTCTGTGCGAGTGTCCCTCCCTTGACCGGGCTGTCGTTGAGATTGCCCCAAAGTCTCGGAAGTACCTGATATATTATTGGCTTGCCCATATTGTATAGTATTTTGAAGATTATGTGCTAAACAACTATCCTGACGCAGGCGGCGCAGGTCTCCCCCACCATCTCCGCCACATACCACGAGCCGTCATCTGCGCGGTGCCTGTAGAGGGAAACGGTCTCGCCGGGATGGGTCTCGTGGTTGAAATTGACATACACTTCCCTGATGCCTTTTTCGCTTACCTGCCGGTAATCAATGCAATCGATTGCCCATTCCACGTATTTTACATTGTTGGTGTGGCCCACGATGTCGATATCGGAGTATGAGACCCTGTGCTCCCCCGCCTTTTCCGGAGCGGCGCCACGCGGCATAATCACCTTCGGACACGGCTCCTCTATCGCATCGGTTTTGACCATTGTGCTGTCCGGTACTATATCAGTAAGTTCCGTGCTGCGGAGCATACGTCTTGTTGCAGTGTTGATTGTGATCCAGGAGCTGGTACATCTGACGGCGATGTTGCCGGTGGCGTCAGAAAGTTCGAAATCCCTGAGGAAAAACGGCCCTGAAAGGCCCTTGTGCCAGGTGGTGAGGGTGACGCGGTCCCTCCATAATGGAGCGTTATCGACAATAAGGTGCAATCTTGACAGCACCCAGGCCGCTTCACGTTTCTGAAGTTCATCATAGCCGAATCCCAGATGGGTTGCAGCACGGTATGCGATTTCCTGTGCATAGTTCATAAATGCGTCCGCTTTCAGTCTGAAAGCGGAGTCAGATTCGTAGCACTGCACCGTAATCTGCTGAGAATATTTATTATCCTCTGAAAAATTTCCGCTCATATATTCCATTGAACCGATTTTTGATTATATTTGTAACCATAACAATTAAAATCTTTAGCGATGAAGGAATTAGTAGAAAAAATCAACGCTCTTTGCGACGCCATCAAGGAAGACATCGTGAAAGATGGCAACAAAGCAGCTCAGGCAAGGGTGCGCAAAGCTACCCTCGAGCTCGAAAAACTTGGTAAGGAATACCGCAAGGCTTCAATCGCCGCTGCAAAAGAATAGTTGTTCCCGTACCCTGTTTTTTGGTTGTAAAGGCTTCCTTCGGGAAGCTTTTTTTCATTCTGCTTATTCTTTCATCTCCATCAGAACGCACAGAAAAGGGTGACCATAAACGGCACCAGAAAATCCGTGACGAATCCGTGGTATATCGATACTACTGCGAATTCCTTGCCGCAGACGCTCGTAATGATGGGCAAAGTTGTGTCCGCAGTGGTGCATCCTCCTGCCGAAATGGGCGCAAGACGGCCGAAAAAGCGCAGTATCAGGGGCGCAAGTACAAGTGCGAAAATCTCCCTGATGATATTGGAAAGAAGCGCAATCGTGCCGAGGTCGGCTCCCTTCGCCTCTGTAATGAGCACGCTTGACAGCGAATAGTATCCGAGACCGGAGCCCACGGCAAGGCAGTCCGATATGGACCTTTCCCCGAGAGGAATGGCGCACAGGGCTGTCCCGATCCAGGTCCCGAGAATGGTCATCACCGGGAGGAGCATGAGAAGAGGATTGATGCTCCTGAAGCTTTTGAGCGTCTTTTCGTCGCGTCCTATGCTTATTCCTACGCAGAACATAAGGGCGAAAAGGACGGCCGAGCTGATGCGTCCAAGCTCAAACGGAAGGCGCGAAATGTCGGCAAGAAGTCCCAGCACGGTACCGCAGGCGAAAAAGCCGACAATGACAAGGCTCCCCTTTACGCCGTTGCGGATGTCCTGTGCGCTGACAGAGGATTTGGCGAGGTTGCTTCCGTCCTGGCGGTCTCCTGTCTTGCGGAGGACGGCTTTCCAGAGCAGGGATGCCAGGAAGACGCTGCCGAGTGTGGCTGCCGTAGCCAGCAGGAGCGCCTCAAGCCCGAGGGTGCCGAGATTGCTGATTATGGATTCGTTGCTTCCGACTTCGATTCCGAGAACAAACAGGAGAATCCAGATAAGGACTGTGATGAGTCCGCTTATCCAGCTGAAATTCAATCTTCTGAAGAGGTATCCGGTAAGGATTCCCCCCAGCATCATCAATACGATTGCCAACATACTGCACAACAAATGATCCGCTATGCGTCCCGCATTTGCGTTTATAGTGCAAAAATACAAAAAGCCGGCTATAAATCATATTTTTTTGTGGAAGATCTCATAATAAATGTGTGAGCACTTCCTGTCCGGATTTGCTGTTATTGCGTAAATCCTCTTGTCATTTCAGAGGTGGCAGCTTGAATCTGTAAACGCAGCTTTCCGGATATGTGCTTGTGCACCACAGGTCATCGCCGTCGATATGGATTGACGAGACATTGCGGTTCAGCTTGAAATGCCTTATAGGTGTCCCGTCCCAGTCATAGACAATCAGATGGTTACATTCATTGACCGGCAACACATCGTTTTGGAGTTTATGACCGGAATAGATTACATAGACATTACGGTTATCAGCAGCGATGCCATGAAAGGCACTTATAGCATCCGGCCCGTAATAAGGAGTGCCGTCTCCTGACCCGGATAAATCATATCTCCTATACTCGGTCAGTATCCCGGAATGGACATCGGAGAAAGACAATATGGGCTCTGCAACGCTGACTACGCAAACTTTTGTCCCTGCCGGATTCGATACATATTTGGAACTCAGCAGGAGCGATAAAAGCCTATCGCCTTCAAACCCGTCACACTCAAACTTCGGGATGCCCGAGAGAATATTCCCGTGGGCATCATAATAGGAATACCACATGCTCAGGTCCGACATGTTGCCGGAGATGAATCCGTCATCTCCGCAGGTTGTCATATAGACCGGTTTTGAAGTCCCCTGGGTGAATATCCCTACCGTATCTGCCACAATTGTCTTTTGCCTAATTGTTTCCGAGCAGTCTATCCTTATGCATATAGCGTTGTCCAAGTCATACAAGTAAGCATCTTCACCTCTCTTATGGAGGCTGCCTCCCTGTACCATCTCCCCCGGACCGCGGCCTCTTCTGATTCCGAAGAAGTATTCTTCCGGATTTGCAAGATTTATAAACAAAAGCTTATAGCCGCCTTCCGTTGTTGAAAGAATGAGCCAGTCGTCTTTTGTTTTTACTACGGAATTTGCCTGGAACAAATCATATTGATCTATATTCAATGAATCCACATACGAAAGAGTCTCTATCTCCAAGTCAAGTGACTTGAGATACACATCGCGCTCTTTATCGGAAGAACACGAAACTGCTGCCGAAACTATAGCTGCAACGGCAACAGAATACAGAGTTTTAACAATACCTTTCATGGACGAGAAAATTGGTAATAACTTGGAAAAGTTAACAATCGCACGATTGCAGCTGCGCATATCACAGCACAATTATAATCGTTTTGCAAATATAAATTATTATGTTATTTTTGCAAATAGATACAACGATATAAATCAATAATGCTTGATTTTGTTGCTTATTGTACTAAATCAATAGTTCGTTAACTTTTTCCCAGGCCTAAGCGGCCCTGGATGTAAATAAAACC
>CAMBMK010000021.1 GCA_945868745.1 uncultured Bacteroidales bacterium | reverse complement strand
GCGTTCCAGGTGAGGGCAATTTGTCTCCACCGGGAACGGGATAGTGCCCCACAGGTACCTGTAGAGGGTCTGCCCGTGCCAGGTGAATTTCACGGGAGGGGGTATTGACGAGAAGATGCGTACTGGCACCGCAGCCGGAATATACGCACTCCGGCTGCTACGGCCACTGCTGCGGGGAGCTCGGCCCAAGGGCTCTCCTCGCAGTGACCGTTGCGCTGTAAGCGACTGGGGTTTAAAGACTTGGAGCAAGTAAAGCCAACGTCAATGAGATTTCCTGTGGAAATCGAATAGCGGAGACGCCAGCCGAAGCGATAGCGGCACTGGGCGGCATCAGCCGCCGTGGCGGAACGTCAGCAAGATTTTCTTTGAAAATCGCAGCAGTGGAGGCGTAGTGGAACTAGGGCGGCATCAGCCGCCGCACCGGAGTGTCAGCGAGATTTCTGAAGAAATCGAAGCAACGGAGGTGCCGGCCGAAGCGATAGCGCAGGCCGTATGCCCCTGGAAGGGGCTGTCAGCGTAGCTGACTGGGGTTAAGAGGCATGGCGCAGGCGCCAGCCTGCTCCCTGAAAGGGGGAAGTCGCGCAGCGACAGGGGGTTGAGAGGCTGAGTAGGCGCCAGCCTGCTCCATACCCAAAAAGAGAGAGAAGCAGCTGCTTCTCTCTCTTTTTGGGGTATCCTATGGGGCTCGAACCCATGACACCCAGAACCACAATCTGGTGCTCTACCAACTGAACTAAGGATACCATGTTGGGAATGCAAAGATACTAAAAATTTCTTTTGATGCAAGCATTCGGCTACAAACTTCAGCCCAATATTTGCAAATTATCAAAAAAGAGTCCGTAATGGCATCAAAAACGTATAATGCAAAACATAAAAACACAAATATTTGAGTAAATTTGTAAATTGTAAAAAATCGATCATTATGTCGCGTGAAATAAAATTCTCCCTGGTTTACAGGGATATGTGGCAGTCTTCCGGCAAATATGTGCCGAGGGTTGACCAGTTGGTTGAAGTGGCTCCGGCCATTATTGATATGGGCTGTTTCGACAGGGTCGAGACAAACGGCGGAGCCTTCGAGCAGGTAAACCTCCTTTTCGGAGAGAACCCTAACGTGGCCGTCCGCAAATGGACCGCTCCTTTCCACAAGGCCGGCATCCAGACCCATATGCTCGAGCGCGGTCTCAACGCACTCCGTATGAACCCTGTTCCTGCCGACGTGAGGGAGCTTATGTTCAAGGTCAAGAAAAAACAGGGCACGGACATTGCCCGTTCATTCTGCGGACTCAACGACCACCGCAACCTCAAGCTTTCAGTGGAATATGCCAAGAAAGGCGGAATGATTTCGCAGGTCGCCCTCTCGATCACCAACTCTCCTGTCCACACCGTGGACTATTATATGGGCATTGTTGACAAGGTTGTCGAGTACGGAGCCGACGAAATCTGCCTCAAGGACATGGCAGGCATCGGCCGTCCTACGTTCCTTGCCGAACTCACAAAGAAAATCAAGACCAAATACCCCAATATTCTCGTCCAGTATCACGGCCACACCGGTCCGGGCTTCTCTCCGGCCTCGATGCTTGAAGTGGCACGCGCCGGCGCAGACTACCTCGACGTGGCAGTTGAGCCGCTTTCCTGGGGAAAGGTACATCCTGACGTCATTACCATCCGTGAGATGATGAAGGCGGACGGCTTCCTCGTAAAAGACCTCAACATCGACGCCTATATGGAGGTCCGCCGCCTTACCCAGAAATTCATCGACGACTTCCTCGGATACTGGATCAACCCGGCCAACGCCAAGATGTCCTCCCTCCTTGTGGGCTGTGGACTCCCTGGCGGAATGATGGGCTCCATGATGGCCGATCTCAAGGGCTTCCAGGGCGCAATCAACGCTACCGAGAGGGCTCACGGCAGACCTGAGATGAGCCTTGACAACCTTATGGTAAGGCTCTTCCAGGAAGTGGAATATGTATGGCCGCGCCTGGGCTATCCGCCGCTCGTGACACCGTTCAGCCAGTATGTCAAGAACACCGCGCTGATGAACCTTCTCAACACCCTCAACGGCAAACCGCGCTGGACCACCATCGACAAGGATACCTGGGGAATGATCCTCGGCAAGATGGGTACCCTTCCGGGCAAGCTCGACCAGGAAATCGTGGACCTTGCAAAGTCAAAGGGAATGGAATTCTACACCGGCAATCCTCAGGACATGTATCCGGACGAGCTTCCTAAGTTCCGCCAGATGATGAAGGAAGAGGGCTGGGACGAAGGCGAGGACCAGGAGGAGCTCTTCGAGTTTGCAATGCACGAGCGCCAGTACAGGGACTACCGCAGCGGCGTGGCAAAGCAGCGTTTCAATACCGAGCTCGAAGACCTCAAGAAAAAGGCCGGCGCTCCAATTACGGTAGTGCGTCCTGTAGTGGAGATGCCTAAGTTCGATGTCAAGGAATATGCTGAAAAATATCCTCACGCAGTGCCTGTACAGGCTCCTGCAAAGGGAAGTCTCCTCTGGCAGATAGATGTTGACGACAACTCCCTGGCACCTGTTGCAGGGACCGCTGTAAAAGCCGGAGAGCCTGCAGGATATGTCCAGACACCTTACGGCCTCGAGGAAATACTCCCTGCCGTTGACGGACGCTTTGTCGCCGTTCTCGGAAAACAGGGTGACAAGGTCGCAAAGGGCGAAATCATCGGCTTTATCCAGTAATCCTTTTGGAGGCTGGCCCAAAGTCCTTTCAATGTCATCCCGGCATGAAAGACTATTGGGCCAGCCCCATGTGTTTTCCTATAACTCCTGATGAAAGACAACTGCAACACCGTGCTGTCCCCGCTCCAGGCCTCCAGGCTTGCACGCCTCAGGCACGTGGCCCTCGACATGGACGGCACCATTTACCTCGGAAAAAAGATTTTCCCGTTCACGCTTGACTTCCTCAGGTCGCTGACGGAATCCGGGGTGGGGTATTCTTTCCTGACCAACAACCCGACCTCCTCGGTATCGGACTATCTGAAAAAACTTGAAGGAATGGGCATCAGCGCGACCGTGGACAATATGTACACGACCTCGCTTGCGGCCATTGACCATATCCGCCAGGCATATCCTTCGGCACGCCGTCTCTTTATGCTCGGCACCCCGAGCATGATATCGCAGTTCCGCGAGGCCGGGTTTGAGTCCTGCGAGGATTCTCCGGAGGACCGTCCCGACGTGCTTGTAGTGGCATTTGACCCTACACTTACCTACGCGCGCCTGTGCAGGGCCGCCTGGTGGGCATCGCAGGGAGTGCCGTATGTGGCAACAAATCCCGACAGGGTGTGCCCGACCGATGCGGAGACGGTCCTTGTCGATTGCGGATCGCTCCAGAAGTGTATCGAGCATGCCACCGGACGCCGTCCGGACATTGTGCTCGGAAAGCCGGATCCTACTATGCTCCAGGGTATTATGAAGCGCCACGGCCTGGCTCCCGACGAGATAGCGATGGTGGGGGACAGGATCTATACCGATACTGCAATGGCCCACAATGCCGGAGCAGTGGGCGTGCTGGTGCTGTCGGGAGAGACAACCCTTGAGACCGCGCTAGCAGTGGCGGAGGATGCAAGGACCAATCCTTCACCGGAGTTCTATCCGCCTGATTTCATTGTCCGCGACGTGGCCGAATTGGGACAGCTCATAGCAAAATCCAAAAAAACTGCTTCCCTGTCCGGCGAAAAATAGCCCCTGCAGATAGCTGCAACGCATATTTTTACAATTATCCGTATTCTTTTCCGGAATACGGATAATTTGTCTTATCTTGCCAAAGTCTCTGCATGGGCGGAGTGACAGTTATTATTCCCAAAATGCCTGAACTATGAAAATCGGAGAATTGTGCCTTGATGAAAGGCCTCGTGAAAAACTTGTTGAAAAGGGTGCGGAAGCCCTCAGCAATGCCGAACTCCTTGCCATACTGCTCCGGAGCGGCACATCAAAGATGAATGCCCTCGAAGTCGGCCGCAATCTGCTCAATACATCGGGTGGCTCCCTTGCCAACCTTTCCGCAATGTCCATCGAAAGGATGCTTTCCCTCCCGGGGATGGGGATTGCCAAGGCCGCATCGGTTGTTGCCGCATTTGAGCTGGGCCGCCGTTTTGCTTACGGAAAGGCTGCGATGCCGAAGATTGCCATCAAAAGCTCCTCGCAGGTCTATGCGGTGATGAGCCCCGTCCTCAAAGGCCTTGACCACGAAGAATGCTGGATCCTATATCTCAACCGTGCCCACTACATCCTCTGCCGGGAAAGATTTTCCAGCGGCGGACTGTCCTCCACTTCCATCGACGTGATGGCAATATGCTCGCGTGCCCTGGAGATGCGCAGCCCGTGCATAATCCTTGTCCACAACCACCCTTCTGCCAATCCGCTTCCGAGCGCCTCCGATACTGCGGCCACGGAAGAGCTGTCCAGGGCCCTGCATCAGGTCAAAATCGAGATTCTTGACCATCTTATTGTGTCGGACGACAGCTATTTCAGCTTCGCGGAGAACAAGGTGTTCGAAATGGGGGAGCAGTAGTGCCCGCGGAAGATTCCTTTTTTGCAAAAAGGGGATGATTTGTTGGAATATGGCCGGATGTTTTTTATTTTTGCCGGGTAACCGTTTAGAAGCTCTAAAACTGAATCCAAATGAAAGTCATCAATCTCGGCGAAACCGACTCGGTTCTCAACAATTTCGTAGCGCAGATGCGCGACAGGTCCGTCCAGAAGGACAGGATGCGTTTCCGTACCAATCTTGGCCGTCTCGGGCAGATTTTTGCCTATGAGATCAGCAAGGTGCTGGATTACAGCGTAAAGGAGGTGGAGACTCCGCTTGGCATTGCGAAGGTGCGCACCTGCGACAGCCCGCTTGTAGTGGCGACGATTCTCCGCGCCGGACTACCGCTCCATCAGGGAATCCTCGACTTTTTCGATGACGCCGGCACCGCATTCGTAGCGGCCTACCGCAAATACGACAAGGGTGACGACTTCCATATCAATGTCGAATACTCGACCTCGCCGCATCTTGAAGGCAAGGTGCTGATTCTTGCCGACACGATGCTTGCGACCGGGTCATCGATTGAGGTTACCTGGGGAAAACTGTGCGAAGAAGGGCAGCCGCTCCATACCCATCTCGTATGCCCGATTGCGAGTGCATATGCCGTGGAATATATCCAGAAGCACATGCCGAGCGACAACATCACCCTGTGGACAGCCGCAATCGACGAAGAGATCACGAGCCATTCCTATATCGTCCCGGGCCTCGGCGATGCCGGAGACCTTGCCTACGGCGAAAAGTAGCTGGCTGCCGCGCTTCAGGGAACAGGATTCCCTTTACGGAATATGAAGAAAATAACCGGCATCAGAATGCGTATCCGATGCCCACTGAGGCATAGACCGGATACATGTCGAACGTGATGGTCTCGAACGAATCCCTGAAGATGTCGGAGAGGGACCAGGTGAGCGTGCCGTGCAGCTTGAGATGCTGGCTGAAACGCCAGTCAGCCCCGATTTGTGCCCCGTAATGGACTGCGGCTATGTCGCTGCTGAAATCGTAGGCCGCAACTGCACCGTCGCTGAACTGGATCTTGTCCCCGACTGGGCTTCCCTCACGGAGATAGCCGTCATAGACCTTTCCGCCGAAATCCTTTTCCATAATGAAGGAGGCAAATCCGCCGGCCTTCAGGTCCACGGTATTCGAGAGCCTGAATACGGCCACTACAGGGATGCTCACAAACGAGCTCTTCACCCTTGTCTGCACGATACCGGTCCAGTTGCCGGACATCTGCGAACCGTCCTCCCCGATGATTTTCATGCCGTAGTTCTTGACCCGGGCGACGGTCTTCATACCCTTGTACTCGAAGCGGAGTCCTGATGAGATGGCCCAGCGGCTGTTGAACCAATAGGACGCATCTGCCTCGAGATATGGCAGGAAGAGAGGGTTGTAGCCCCTTATCTCCCTGATTTCCACAGGGAAAGGCATCGGTACTACGCCGCCTATGCTGATGCCGGCGTGGAAATCGTATGTCCATCTGTCTCCGGCCGTGCGTGCCTGTGCCGCCGATCCGCCAAAAAGCAATGCGGCAACCACCGCTGCAAAGAAATATCCGTGTCTCATATCCTATTCGTATTCAAGTACCATATCATCCACCCAGAGAGTGCTGCCCGGGGCACCCTTGAACTTGTCGCCGCCGATGCTTGAGCTCATCACTATGGCGATGTTGTAGCCTCCGGAGGCAAGGAGCTCCATGTCGATGGTCTTGCCGTACCTTTCGTAGTCGAATTCCATCTCGAATGAGGTCCAGTCCTTCCTGGCCGAAATGTCGGCCTTTGCGTATGCGACCATATTCGGGTGAATCCATCCCTCGTTGGCCTGATGTCCGGTCATGTACTGGAGGTTTGTGGAGGTCTCATAGAAAATGGCGTAGATTATCCCGTTGTCCACCAGGTCATTGTCATAGCCGTCATCGTAGAATTTCTCTCCCGGGGAGTATTTGTACCAGCCCGTGACCTTCTTGGGAATGTGCCTGAAGGTGATGCCCATCTTGGTCGCCGACAGCGCATCCCCGAGGGCGTTGAGCACCTCGAACCTGCCCATAAAGATATTGCCTGCGGCAATCGGCTTTCCGACCTTTTCACCGAGCGCTCCGGTCGTGAGAGTGGTCATTTTCAGGCAGTTGCCTGTGCGCCCGTTGCTGTCCATCGAGGTAGGGTATTCTTCCGGTGCGGCATTGCCGGCGGTGATGGAATAGCCCTGGTTGCCGGATGCCCAGACCACCTCGGTCTTGCCCGGGGCCGTATCGGTAAACACATAGTAGCCCTTGGTGATTTTGGCATTGTCAAATCCGTATTCGGTCACGATTTCGGCTTCCGAAGGGTATTTCAGGCCGATGGAGTATGTCCTGTGCCACTTGCCGTCCTCGGATGTGACGGTGTATCTGACGCGGCGGGTAAAGTTCTGCACGCTGCCGCTCTCAGGAACTACAGTCGCACCGGGAGTCAGCTCCAGCACAAGGGCGACGCTGCCCAGCTGCGAACCCTTCTTTACTTCAATGTCAATCGGATAGGCATTGTATTCCTCGCTGTACGGGGCATAGTAGTCGATGGCTATGCCGGTCATCATCTCTTCCGGAAGGATGCATCGGAGAATGTCCGCCTCGGAATTGGCCGCCTCTTCCCTGATACAGGACGCAAGGCAAACGGCCGCCATAATTAAAAATATCGGTAATTTTTTCATAATCAAATATTTGTCTTCCGGACTCATCCGTCCCTGCGCTGAAAAAGGGCGCAGTTTCTTCCAAAGATACTATTTTTTGGACAATAGTTCTCTTGAAATAATGCCCATTATTGTTAATTTTGTATGTTCAACCACCCTATGCTATGCTCCAGATCTTTTGCAGGAACACCGGCACCACCCGGAAATTCGTCGAAGGCACATCCCTTCTCAAGATGCTCGAAGAGTTTGATTTCGAACGCCCTTATCAGATTCTTTCCGCCAAGGTCAACAATGTCTCGCAGGGCCTCAAGTTCAGGGTATATCAAAACAAGGACATCGAGTTCCTGGATGCCCGCGAGCCAAGCGGAATGAGGGTTTACTGCCGTTCGCTGTGCTTCCTTCTGTGCAAGGCCGCATCCGACGAGTTCCCTGGCTGCAGGGTGTATATGGAGCATCCGATATCACGGGGATATTTCTTCCATCTCCACAAGGCTGGCGATGCTCCCGTGACGCAGGTCGATGTGGATGCCCTGAAGGCAAGGA
Organism: uncultured Bacteroidales bacterium; assembly: GCA_945868745.1. GTDB lineage: Bacteria > Bacteroidota > Bacteroidia > Bacteroidales > UBA932 > Cryptobacteroides. Next base: position 21,459 of record CAMBMK010000021.1, on the reverse strand, counting down.
TGCGCTCGATGGTGGAAAAGGATATGCCGTTCCACAGGTATGATGTCCATACGGAGGAGGCAATACGCATTTTCAGCGAAAGCGGGAGCTTCGACAAAGTGCGGCTGCTCCAGACGAGCGACGAGGTCTATGCCGACTACTACACCCTCGGGGACACCCCTGACTATTATTACGGCCGCCTGGTGCCGTCAACGGGCTATCTCAAGGTCTGGGACATAAGGCTTTACCACGACGGGCTTCTCCTGCAGGCCTGCGACAGGGACAATCCCGACAGGGTGGCCCCGTTCATCGACCAGCCCAAGACCTACTCGATGTTCAAGGAAAACCTCAAGTGGAACATCATAATGGGCCTGAGCACCGTGGGGGATGTCAATGTCGCCTGTCGCGAAGGCCATGCCTCCGAGCTAATACAGATAGCCGAGGCCCTTCAGGAGAAGAAGATTGTAAGTATTGCCGAGGAAATCCACCGGAGGTACTGCGACGGGGACAATCCTGTCAGGCTTGTGCTCATCACCGGCCCGAGCAGCAGCGGAAAGACCACCTTCTGCAAGAGGCTGAGCATCCAGCTCAAGGCCTGCGGACTCAAACCGCTCTCCCTTTCGACCGACGATTATTTCGTTGACAGGGTGAAAACCCCGCTCCTTCCGGACGGAAGCTACGATTTCGACAATTTCGCCACGGTGGACCATGACCTCATGGAGAGGGACGTGATGCGGATTCTCGATGGAGAAGAGGTGGAAGTACCTGAATACAATTTCGTTACGGGTACACGCGACTACAATGGCAAGAAGCTTCGCATGGGACCGGGCTCCATCCTGCTCATAGAGGGGATACATGCCCTCAACCCGGAGCTTACCCGCAGCATCCCGTCACAGACCAAGTTCCGCATATTCATCAATACGCTCACCAGCTCGGCCCTTGACAACCACAACTGGATACCTACCAGCGACAACCGCCTGCTCCGCCGCATCGTGCGCGACTACAATAAGGGCGCTTTCACCGCCCGCCAGAGCATAAGCCAGTGGCCGAAGGTCAGGGACGCCGAGGAAAAATGGATCTATCCTTACCAGGAGACCGCTGACGCAATGTTCAACTCGGCCTATCTCATTGAGTTTGCCGTGCTCCGCAATCACGCCGAGCCGATTCTTGCCAGCGTCCCGAAGAACTGCCCGGAATACAGCGAGGCCCACCGCCTGCTGAAATTCATCCACTATTTCACTCCTGTTCCCGACAACGAAATACCTCCGACCTCGCTCCTGCGCGAGTTCCTCGGCGGCAGTTCGTTCAAGTATTAGCGGGAAACTATTTCACACGTATTTTCCTGCCGATTTTGAGGACGGTTTTGGCAGTGAGGCCGCTGTTGAGGCGGCAGATTGCCGATACCGTGGTCCCGTTGCGGGAGGCGATTCTCGAGAGGGTGTCCCCGGACTTTACGGTCACATATCTGGCAGCTGCGGCTTCGCGGGCCGCCTTTTCTTCTTCGGCCTTGCGCACTGCGGCAATCGAATCGGCCACAGCATAGTCCCTTGCGTCCCCGAGCAGGATGTCAATCTCCACATCGTCAGATTCGGGCACATAGCGGCTGTTGGCGTTGAGATGTTTTTTCTGAAGGGAAAAGAGCCTGTGCCTCAGGGTCCCCGTCTCGAAATCGATCAGCCACTGCGGATCGAATGCATAGCCCTGGTAGCGTGTCTCGAAATGGAGATGCGCGCCGGTAGAGCGCCCCGTGGAGCCTCCGAGTCCTATTTCCTGCCCGGCATCCACCCAGTCGCCCGGCTCCACCTCGCGCTTGGAAAGGTGGCCGTAGAATGTCTCGAGGCCGTTTTCGTGGCGGATGACCACAAGATTGCCGTATCCCCTGAAATACTTCGAAAGCCTGACTTTTCCGGCAAATGCCGCATAGACCGGGGTGCCTGTCTTGAGCGGGAGGTCAACCCCCTGGTGCCTGCGGCGGTGGCGGTAACCGAACGGGGAATACACCTTGGTCTGGTAAGGACATTTGTATTCGCTCAGGGTGTCCACTACCCAGATGTTGATTTTCTCCGGAAGGTCCCCCAGGGCCACATTGTAAGGGTTCGGCTTTGTCTCGTCCCACGAAGATGTGAACACCTCCTGGAGCATGATGTCCGAAGGGTCCCTCCAGTATTTCCATGTGTTGTTGGCCAGAAGTATTATCTTCACTCCCGGCGATGCCGTCTCGATGGTGTCCAGGGCCTGCGAACCGTCATTGACGAGCGATTTGACGCTCTGTCTGTGAGGCCTCGGGATGAGAAGCTCGGCATCCCTCATTGTCTTTATTGATGTGTCCGCCGATTGTGCGCGGGCCGCGGTCAGGGTAATTGTCAGCGCAAACACTGCGCAAAGTACACGTCTTGAATCCATTGTCTATTGTCTTGTCCCTCCGAACCTTTTCTCTATTATTTCCTGTGCCTGTGCTGTCTTTTCGCGTAGAGCCTCCTCCGAGCGGGCTTCGCAGATGAAGCGCAGGTAAGGTTCGGTGTTGGAAGGGCGTATATTGAACCACCAGTCCTTGAAATCCAGCCTGTAGCCGTCGAAATCCATTACCGACACAGGCTCCTCCTCCGCTGTGAAATGAGCCCTCACGGCATCCATCGCCCCCTGCTTGTCCTCCACCTTGAAATTGATTTCACCGGAGTTGTCATATCTGGCGATGGAGTCCATTATCGCGCTGAAGGTGATGCCCTTTTCCTTGAGTGAAGAGAGGATGCCGAGCACGAGGACGGCTGCAAGAAGACCGCTGTCGGAATAGAAGAAGTCCTTGAAATAATAGTGGCCGGCGAGTTCTCCTCCCCATATGCCGTCAATTTCGCGGAGCTTCGGGGCGGCGTTTGCCCTGCCCACCTTCCAGGTGAACACGTCGCAGCCCATCGGTGCGAGGAACTCTGCCACGGCCTTCGAACTGCGTATGTCCTGGATTACCGTGCCGCGGTCGCCCCTTTCCGTAAAATACAGTCCGAGAAGCGCTATGATGAGGTCCGGGGCCACGAACCTGCCCTTTTCGTCCACGAACATCACCCTGTCGGCGTCGCCGTCAAAGATGACTCCCGCATCGGCACCGGTCCTTTTCACGAGGTTCTCGAGCGGGACCACATTGTCGTGAATCAGCGGATTGGGCTCGTGGTTGGGGAAACGGCCGTCGATGGTGTCGAAAATGTATTCCTGGTCCTCTCCGAAAATGCGTTTTGCAAGCAGGCAGGACATCCCGTTGGAAAGGTCGAAGGCAATTTTCAGGTTGGAAAGGTCCTTCTTGTATCCGAGAAGGAATCTGCAGTAGTCTTCCATGATGTCCATCTTGCGGACGGAGCCTTTTTCCTTTGCAGCCGGAGTCGGGCGCCCTGCCTCGATCCACTCCCTGATCTGTCCCAGACCGCTGTCCAGGCCCACCGGGAGGGCATTCTCCCTGGATACCTTCATCCCGTTGTACTTTGCCGGGTTGTGCGAGGCGGTGATTTGCACAGATGCCCTGAATCCGTAGTTGGCCGTGCCGAAATAGACCATCGGGGTGGTGCTCAGGCCGATATCATAGACATCTGCACCCGCGTCCGTCAGGCCTTTGAGAAGGTACTGGTGTATCTCGTCGGACGATTCCCTGCAATCCCTTCCCACAAGTACCTTATCGGTCCCGAGAAGCTCCGGGATGAAGCAGCCCACCTTGTAGGCCGTTTCCCTGTCGAAATCCACATTGTAGATTCCGCGTATGTCGTATGCGTGGAATGCTCCCATGGCTATTTGAGTTTTGTGCGGTATCTTGCGCCCACCTTGCCGCTGGCGATGTTCATCAGTTTCCTGGAGATCATCTTCTTGCGGATTGGGGCCACGAGATCGGTAAACACATGGCCGTCAAGATGTGAAAGCTCGTGCTGGACCATCCTGCAGGCAAATCTGTCGAAAGTCTCCGTGACCTTTTCCAGGTCCTCATTGTAATATTCGACTGTAATCGAGGAAGGGCGCACCACATCGGCGTAGATGCCCGGGATGCTCAGGCAGCCCTCGTTGTACTCGCAGGTCTGCTCGCTTTCCGAGATGATGACCGGGTTGATGAACGTGCGCCTGAAATCCTTGAGATAGTCATAGACGTCCGCCATCACGGTGCCGTCCACTATCACCACTCTTTTTCCCACACCTATCTGCGGGGCTGCCAGGCCGCATCCGTCCGAAGCCTGGAGCGTATCCTTGAGGTCCTGTACAAGGGCCCTGATTCCTTCCTTGTCCGAAAGGTCCGCAGGCTGTGCCACCTGGCGGAGTACTTCGGAGCCGTAGAGATAAATTGGCTGTATCATTTTCTTTTCCTGTTTTTTTTCGGCGGCAGGGTGATGCCCGGTGCAATTTCCGGGCCGCCGCCGTTGATGCGGTCCAGATAGCCCTGGAGAATTATTGCCGCGCTGATCTTGTCCACAGAGGTCTTGTCCCTGCGGTCCGATGCCTTCATGCCGCCGTCAATCATTGCCCTGTGTGCAAGGACCGAAGTGAATCTCTCGTCCTCAAGCGTCACCGGAATGCCCGGAAAAGCCTTTTCCAGTACCGGAATGAATGCTTCCACATCCTTTGCGGCCTCTGCCGGGAGGTTGTTGAGATTCTTCGGATAGCCTACCACAAAACGAATGATTGTCTCATTCTGAGCATAATTTTTGATATATTCTATTATCTTTGCAGAATGTACGGTTTCGAGCGCGGATGCAAAAATGCCGAGCGGGTCGCTGACCGCAATCCCCGTTCTTTTTCTTCCGTAATCGATGCCGATGATTCTGTCCATAACCGCAAATTTAGCAATAATACGGTAAAAATCGATGTCAAAAGACAATAAAAGACTGAAAGAGCCGAGAGTGGAAAAGTACAGGGTGACTCTTGCAGACGACAATACCCACAAGCAGTTGGGCGTAATGCGCTTCACACGCTGGACCTTTTTTTTGACAGTCATTTCAGGTGTGATGCTCTTTCTTGCAGGAGCCTTCGCCATAGTTGCCTTCACCCCGTTGAAAACCCTTCTGCCGGGCTATCCGGACGCACATACCCGCAGCATGACCATCCAGAACGCGCTTACTGTTGACTCCCTGCAGAACGTCATAAGCCGCTGGGAATTCTATACGGAAAACCTCAAGAGTGTCCTCGCGGGGGGCACGAGAGTGGGTATCGACAGCGTGATGAAGGCCTATGAGACCGTTTCCGGCCAGGAATATTCCGAAGCGCAGCTGCGTGAAAACGACTCCCTGCTCAGGGAAAAGGTTGTGCAGGCGGAGCAGTTTGCCATCCGCGGAAGCAAAAGGACACTTCCGCTCGAGGGCATCCATTTCTTTACTCCGCTGCAGGGTGTGGTCTCAAATGCATTCGTGGCCGGCATCCATCCTTACGTGGATATCACTGCGCCTGCCAACTCCGTGGTAATGAGCGTGCTGGAAGGTACAGTGGTGGCCGAGGGATGGAGCGACGAGTATGAATATACAGTGGTCATCCAGCACCCGGGCGACCTGATTTCCGTCTATAGGCGCAACCAGAAGCTTCTCAAGAAGACGGGTGACCGTGTGACCGCCGGAATGCCGATAGCGCTCGTGGCCGGTTCGTCATCGCAGACTGCCGGAGACCATCTTCATTTCGAACTTTGGTACAAGGGGGAGGCTGTCGATCCGGCCAAATACATCAATTTCTGACGCAATGGAAAAAAGAAGACTTGCAATACTCGGTTCGACGGGCTCGATCGGATGCCAGGCGCTGGATGTCGTCAGGCAGCATCCCGACCGTTTCCAGGTGGAGCTCCTGACAGCCAACAACAACTCCGGCCTGCTGATTGCGCAGGCTCTCGAGTTTGATGTCAACACCGTGGTAATATGCAATGAAGAAAAATACTCCGAGGTGGCCGATGCACTCCAGGACAGGGGTGTAAAGGTCTTTGCGGGGATGGATTCGGTGTGCGACCTCGTCGCTGCCGACAATATCGATATGGTGCTGACGGCGCTCGTGGGATTCAGCGGGCTGAGGCCTACCGTCGCTGCAATCAGGGCCGGAAAGCCCCTCGCCCTTGCCAACAAGGAGACACTCGTGGCCGGCGGTCCGGCTGTGATGCCCCTTGCCGAACAGTACCATGTGCCTGTGCTCCCGGTGGATTCGGAGCACTCCGCCATCTTCCAGTGCCTTATGGGCGCGGCGGGCAACGGGATCCGCAAGATCCACCTGACTGCCTCCGGAGGACCTTTCCGCACCTGGGACCGCGACCGCATAGCCCGTGCCACCAAAAACGAGGCGCTGAAGCATCCGCAGTGGAATATGGGAGCCAAAATCACCATCGATTCCGCTACGATGATGAACAAGGGTTTTGAAATGATCGAGGCCCGGTGGCTCTTCGACACCGCTCCGGAAGACATCAGCATAGTCATACATCCGCAGTCCATCATCCACTCCATGGTCGAGTTTGAGGACGGGGCGGTGATTGCCCAGCTCGGACATCCCGATATGCGCGAGCCCATACAGTTTGCCCTCTCGTTCCCGGAAAGGCTCAGCCTCAACAACCGTAAGCTCGATTTTGCCGGGCTCGGCCAGCTGACCTTCGAAAAGCCGGATATGGACAAGTTCCCGTGCCTTGCGCTTGCATTCGATGCTATCGGGCGCGGAGGCAATATCCCTTGTGCGATGAACGCGGCCAACGAGGCTGCGGTGGCGGCATTCCTCAGGGACGGCATCCCGTTCTACGGCATCCCCCAGGTCATCTCCGAGGTGATGGACAGGACTCCGTTCATAGCCAGGCCTTCAATCGACGACATCCTGCAGACCAATGCCGAAAGCTACCGGCTGGCCTGTGAAATAATTGACGGACAATAGTATGGCAGCTCTCATAAGAATACTCCAGGTCATCCTGTCGCTGTCCGTGCTGGTGGCGGTACACGAGCTCGGGCATTTTGCCTTTGCCCGTCTGTTCGGCATCAGGGTGGACAAGTTCTTCCTTTTCTTCGACCTGGGCGGCGTCAAGCTCCTCAGCACGAAGGAAGGCTGGTTCTCAAAGCTTTTCCCGCGCCTTAGGGACCTCGATACCGAATACGGAATAGGCTGGATGCCGCTTGGAGGATACTGCAAGATCTGCGGAATGATCGACGAGTCCATGGACACGGAATACCTTTCCCGCGAGCCGCAGCCGTGGGAATTCCGTTCCCATCCGGCCTGGCAGAGGCTCCTCGTGATGGCCGGCGGCGTCCTTTTCAACTTCATCCTCGCCATTGCAATCTACTGCACCCTGCTGGGAGTCTATGGCCAGACCTATCTGCGCAATGATGTCAACCGCATATATGTCAATGAACTGGCCTATGATATGGGATTCCGCAGCGGAGACCGCATATTGCGCTTCGATGACTATGAGCCCGAGAATTTCGGTATGCTCCAGGCCGATATGGCAAGGCGCCAGGCCCATACCGCTACCGTCCTCAGGGACGGGGACACCCTGACCATCTACCTTGACAAGTCCAGGATTGCGGAGGTCCTCAATTCCCCGGACATGTTTACCGTGGCAGTTCCGTTCGTGGTCGATACCGTCCCTTCGGGGCCCAACACGGAAGCCGGTCTGAGGCGTGACGACAGGTTCATTGCATTCAATGGCGAGAGGGTGGAGTTCGTGCAGGATTCGCGCGACATACTCTCCGCTCACGCGGGCGATACCGTCCTGGCTACAATGATACGCGGGGCGGACACTGTCAGCATACCCCTGAAGGTAGACAGCCTCGGACGCATAGGCGTCTATGCCAGGAGCGTGCAGGGAATCGAGAGGAAGAAATACAGCTTCCTGTCGGCGATTCCTGCGGGATTCAAGATGACATTCTCCGTGATGGGGGGCTACCTGAAGGACCTGAAGATGGTGGCAACCCCGAGCACCGGAGCCTACAAGTCGGTGGGCAGTTTTGTCGCAATCGGCCAGGCATTCCCTTCAGTCTGGGACTGGGCTGCATTCATCCAGATGCTCGCCCTGCTTTCGGTGATGCTCGGCATCATGAACCTCATCCCGATTCCGGGACTGGACGGAGGACACATCCTCTTTACTCTGTATGAAATGGTTACGGGACGCAAGCCGGGGGACAGATTCCTTATGGTGGCCCAGATGGTCGGTCTTGTGCTCCTGCTTGCCCTAATGTTCCTTGCCTTCGGGAATGATATAGGAAGGCTGGTCAAATGATTAAACTTTTATGCTCATGAAACAGAGATTTACGTTTATTGCGCTCCTGTCAGCGCTGGTTGCCCTGGCCGGCTGCGGCTCGGGTACAGCCACCCTGCTTCCCAATGTGAGCGGCAAGGCCGGTGAGGTCATTGTCGTGATGGACAAGGACAACTGGGAGGGTGACCTCGGAAGCGACGTGCGCAACGAGCTTGCCGCCGACTGCCCTTACCTTGCCCAGAGAGAACCGCTGTACAATCTTGTAAATGTCTCTCCTTCAGGCTTTGCGGATCTTTTCAAGGTCCACAGGAACATTGTCATCTTCAACATCGACCCGCAGGTTCAGGAGCCCGGCATAGCCTACCGCAACAATGTCTGGGCGCGTCCTCAGTGCGTAATCCAGATTTCTGCCGAAAGCGATGCGGCCGCAAGGGAACTATTTGCCGACAACATCGAAAGGGTGATGAGCACGCTCGAGCAGGCTGAAAGGGACAGGGTGATTGCCAATTCAATCCTCTATGAGGACAAGTCCCTCGCTGCCGCCGTGACCGAAATGGTCGGGGGGTCGCCGCATTTCCCTTCGGGCTACAAGCTCAAGAAAAAGACCGACGATTTCATCTGGATCTCCGACGACAAGCAGTATTCCATCCAGGGGGTATTCGTCTATAAATATCCGGCCGAGCCGAACGACAATTTCACCCAGGAGAACATCATCGCCCACCGCAATGCCTTCCTCGAGGCCAATGTGCCGGGAATGTTCGAGAACACATGGATGACCACAGGTACTTATATCACGCCTTCAGTGGAGTTCATCTCTTTCCGCGGACGCCAGTTTGCACAGACCCGCGGTTTCTGGGAGGTCCACAACGACTTCATGGGTGGCCCGTTTGTGTCGCATTCTTTCTATGGTCCTGGAGGAAAGGACATTATAGTGGTTGAAGCCTTCGTCTATGCCCCTAAATACGACAAGCGCCAGTACCTCCGCCAGACCGAATCCATCATCTATTCTTTCGAATGGGCGAAGGATGAGAAGGAGAAAAAAGAGAAGCAGTGAATACACTTTTCCGCAAAAAATGAAAAATAAATTTGCGGTAATGAAATATTTTCGTACCTTTGCATTCCCTTACAAGGCAGATAATGCTTGAAGGTGTAGTCTGGTGGGTTCGTATAACGGTTAGTACTCGGGATTTTCATTCCCGCAATAGGAGTTCGATTCTCCTACCCACTACCAAATATAAAAAATACAATTATGGCAAATCATGCATCTGCAGAGAAGTGCAATCGCCAGAGCGAGAGGCACAGAATGCATAATAGGTATTATGCAAAGACCACAAGAAACGCTATCCGCGCGATAAGGAACACTACCGACAAGGCAGCAGCTCAGGAGAATGCTCCAAAGGTTTATGCAATGATCGACAAGCTCGCAAAGATCGGCGTCATTCACAAGAACAAGGCTTCCAACCTCAAGAGCGGAATCGCAACCTATATCAACAAGCTCGCATAACGCGGCTTCTTGATTTCCCGAGGATCGGGATGTAGCGCAGTTGGTAGCGCACTACGTTCGGGACGTAGGGGTCGTCCGTTCGAGTCGGATCATCCCGACCAAAATACATCAGCTGGACTTTCCGTCCGGCTGTTTTTTTTTATTTTTGCACGCAAGGTTTTGCATCGCCTGTGTTTAGTAGTATGGAAATTGACAACAACTGAAAAACAAGGTATTTTATGAAAAAGAGTTTTATTGCAATTATGATTGCGGCGGTCTCCGCCGCCTCAGCGCTCAGCTCCTGTACCCACAGCGATGACAACTACAATGAAAAGGCCTTTGCCAATGCAATGGTGACTGTCCGTACGGCTGGCACAGGGGACGTTTATCTCATGCTTGCTGATGACAAGGCTGTAGAGCCGGTCAACCTCAAAAAACATCCGTTTGACGGAAAGACGGTAAGGGCATATGCCAACATTGACGAGCAGGAAAATGGCAAAGTCTATGTCAACTGGATTGACAGCGTGCTCACAAAGCAGCCGGTTGCCGATCTGGGCGAGGACAACGGGACTGCTTACGGCAGTGACCCTGTGGACATTGTCAACAGCTGGGAGACCGTAGCCGAGGACGGATTCCTTACAATCAGGTTCAGGACCGTGTGGGGCGGAATGGCAAAGCACGAGGTCAATCTTGTGACAGGTTCCGACCCGGATGATCCTTACAAGGTGATTTTCTGCCACAATGCCCACGGCGACACGGTGGGAAGGGTAGGCGACGGCGTAGTGGCCTTCGACCTTTCCTCTCTCCCTTATACCGGAGACAAACCGGTGAAACTTACCCTTGTATGGAAATCATCTACGGGTGAAAGGACGGCTTCAATGAATTTCAGAAGCCATAATCCGGATATATTCAACAATTATACTTCGGCCCAGTAACTTTTGACGGAGGGAGCAGTCATGACTGCCCTCTCCGCTTTTCACTTTTTTTGATGGCTTTAATCGCCGCAGACAGGGAAAAGGCTTTGTATGAGGCCCTTTCCAAAGGCAAGGAATCCGGAAGGAAGGCATTTTTCAATGTCTTCAAGGCCTATCTTGCCTCTGTCTGCAGGAGATATATAGACTCGGAGGAGGATGTCAGCGATGTTCTCCAGGATGTATTCGTGAAGGTATTCACCAGAATCGGTTCCTTTTCCTGGCGCGGCCCGGGCTCGCTTCAGGCATGGGCGAAGAAAATAGCTGTCAATGAGGCACTTGTGTTTCTTAAAAAGAAGGCAAGATACCCGGTGCTCCCGATTGAGGCGCTGCCTGACGGCGATGCGGCGGAGGAAGACGCAGATGTTGCCCAGGGGGTGCCGGCCGCGGTGCTGATGGAAATGATCAGGCAGCTTTCACCGCAATACAGGGCCGTATTCAATATGTATGTGCTCGACGATATGGGCCATAAGGATATTGCCGCGCAGCTGGGAATCAGCGAAGTCACTTCGGCATCCAATCTTTCAAGAGCCAAAAAGATATTGGCCAAAATGATAAAGGACTATAAATCAAGCATTCAATGATGGAAGACAAGTGGAAAAAGAGTTTCTCCGAGGCGCTTTCCGATTATGAGGGAGACGCTCCGGACCTTTCGTGGGATAAGGTCAGGGATGCTTATGAAGTTGCCGCGGGCGGAAGGACAAGGCGTCTTCCGGTCTATGTGGCCTGGCTTTCTGGTGCCGCGGCTGTCCTTGCCGCTGTGGTACTGCTTCTTCCTGGAAAGGATGCCCGTGTGGACGATATGGTGGCTCTTGTGGAGAAAGCGGAGGAAGTGGTGGCCGGACAGGATGTTGCTGTCGCGGAAGAGCCGGCCGGGAACGGTTACGGTAAGACTGCGCCGGGGGATGCTGCATTGGAGAAATCTGCCGCAGATGAGCCGGTTGTGAGGCTGACTGCAGAGGATGCCGAAGGAGCGAAGAAGCAGCGGGATCCCGAAGGAGCGAAGAAGCAGCGGGATGCCATGAGGATTGCTGAAAACCTGCCGGATGAAGCTGAAACAGCCGTTGATTTGAAGGATGCCGGTGAAACTGCGGAGAAAAAGACGGTTTCTGCCGGGACTGCGGAGGATATGCAGGTTTCTGCTGAAAATGAGGGTGTTGACCCTGAAGTCGGGGAGGCTGAAAAGCAGGCCGCCCGTGAGTATTGGGCAAGGGTCGAGGCGGAGGAGAGGCCGGTGAAAGCCGGGCGCGGGACTCCTGTCAGTATAGGTCTTGTCGGAGGTACTGCCTCGCCTTATTCCGCCCGGGGCGGAGGAAATGACTACTCCGGGGGCCCGGTTTCTGACCCTGTACGGATGAATTATTTCGACGGGCATGTGGCTGACCCGAGTCCCGATCCGGTGTACGGGGAAGAAGGAGACGCCCCTTCCGCTTCCCTTATGTCGGCATCCCCGTCATCGGAAATCAGCAGGGAATCGCTGCACCGTCTCCCTGTCAGGCTCGGCATCAGCGCAAGAATCGGCCTGGGTCCGCGCCTTAGCGTCACAACAGGCGTCACCTACACCCTTCTCAAATCAGACTTTACGGAAAACCATTCCGGATGTGAATCAGTCAATACCCAGACTCTCAATTATATAGGTATCCCTGTGGCTGCAAGTCTCAACCTTTTCTCCGCCGGCGGCTTCAGCCTTTACGCCAATGCCGGAGCAAGGTTTGAGAAACTCGTCTGCGCCTCCGTGGACAGCCGCGTGAGAGTCCTGTCTTCGGGAGTTGAAATCCCTTATGAGGCCCTCCCGGAAAACAGCCCTCTCCGGCCGATGGAGAAACCTTCCGGCAAGGGTGTCCAGTTTGCCCTGGAGGGCTCGCTGGGGCTGGAATATATGTTTGACGGCAGGTGGGGAATCAGCCTCGAGCCGGGAGCAGTGTGGTATGTCCCGAGGGGGAGCGGTGCCCCGGAGGATTTCTATACCGCCCATCCTCTTGCCTTTGACGTAACACTCGGCCTGAGGTACCGTTTCGGCGGAAAATAAGATTCTGTTTTGAGGATAGGAAGAATCTGTTTTGAGGATTGGCGAATTACTCTTATTTTTGTATTCAATCCCAACAGAATCCTCATAGTCAATGGAACTTGTCTATCCACCATATCCGGCTCCGCTCTTTCCGAAACCGACATTCGACAGCCCCTCGGAATCCGTCTCCGGCGAAGAAATGCTTCCCGTTGTGGAAGAAAACGGTCTCGTGACGGGTCAGATGACTCGCAGATATGCCCACAGCGGTGCGAAAGTGATGCACCCGGTCGTCCATCTCCATATCATCAACCGCGACTGCGAACTCTATCTCCAGAAAAGGTCCATGAAAAAAGACCTTCTTCCCGGCTATTGGGACACGGCAGTCGGCGGACACGTTTCCTATGGCGAGTGCCTTCCCGAGGCCCTTCTGCGCGAGTCGTCGGAAGAGCTCGGCCTCTGCGAGTACAACCCCTTCTTCCTCAGGTCATATGTCTTTGAAAGCGACGTGGAAAAGGAGCTTGTCAATGTGTTTGCCTGTGTCGGCCGCTTCGATATCCGCCCCGACGGGGATGAGGTGGAGGAAGGCAGATGGTGGAAATTCTCCGAAATAGACGGGGCCATGGGCAAGGGCATCCTCACGCCCAATTTCGAAGGGGAATTCGCAATGATACGCCACAGCCTCGAGGCTTTGCTCTAAAAATCCCTCCATTATGAATATCCACACAATATCGCTCCAATCACGGCTTTGTGCCTCTTCCGACCTTCAGGGAGTGCCGCAGGAGGCCGATTATGTCATGGTCAGGACCGCCGCAGCCGAAGACGGTTACCGGATGACAGAAAGGCTTGTCCAGGCCATTGAATCCACAGGTGCCGAAATGGTGTATGCGGACCATTATGACCTTCGCGACGGTACTCTGGAGCCTCATCCGCTGATTGACTGCACCTTCGGGGCACTGCGGGATGATTTCGATTTCGGAGACGTGCGCCTTTTCAGGGGGGATGCCTTCCGCAGGGGGGTGCAGGCCCTGCCCCGTGATTTGAAATACGCTGCCCTCTATGCCCTGCGCCTTGGCATGGAAGGCATTTTCCATCTGCGCGAGAAACTTTATGTGTCGGGTGTTGCCGACAGGCGCAAATCCGGCGAAAAGCAGTTTGACTATGTCAATCCGCGCAACAGGGATGTCCAGGTAGAGATGGAGGCGGTATGCACTGCGCATCTCGGGAAAATCGGGGCGCTTGTCAGTCGTCCTTTGAAAGACGCCGACACCGACGAATCGCTTTTCCCGTGCACCGCTTCGGTGATAATCCCGGTATTCAACAGGGAGCGCACAGTGATGGACGCAGTCAGGAGCGCCCTGTCGCAAGTTGCTGATTTTGAGTTTAATGTGATTGTCGTTGACAATCATTCCACCGACGGGACCACCTCCTTGCTCGATTCGGTGGAGGACGGGCGTCTCATACATATCATCCCCGAAAGGCATGACCTCGGAATCGGAGGATGCTGGGATACGGCAATCCGCGACAGCCGCTGCGGGGCATATGCCGTCCAGCTTGACAGCGATGATGTCTATAGCGCACCGGATGTGCTCTCGCGAATAGTGGAGCGGTTCCGACGGGAAAAGGCAGCCATGGTCATAGGGTCATACATAATGACGGACTTCGATATGAATCCGATTCCTCCGGGGCTGATTGACCACCGCGAATGGACGGACTCCAACGGGATGAACAACGCCTTGCGCATCAACGGACTGGGAGCACCGAGGGCTTTCCGCACCGACATCCTGCGGTCTGTAGGCTTCCCCAATACGAGCTACGGCGAGGACTATGCCGTGGGCCTTCGCATAAGCCGTGAATACAGAATCGCCCGCATCTGGGAGCCGCTTTACTGCTGCCGCAGATGGTCCGGCAATTCCGATGCCGCCCTGGGCCAGGACCGCATCAATGTCAACAATGCCTACAAGGACAGCATCCGTACGGCTGAACTTCTGGCCAGAATTGCCCGCAATAATGAAAGGTAACGCGCTGATACACAAGTTTACAGGAGACCAGCTCTCCCAATGGCCGTCTGCGGCGGCAGCCTTCCGCTCCCTGCGGGACGCAAAGACCCGCACCGCCTGCGTGGGTGGGCTCGAGGTGACTCTCCAGCACAATCCGGGACGCATCCGCTCGTCCGTTGCGGCGACTGACCGTGCCTCCCTTGCCAAACGTCCGTGCTTCCTCTGCCCGGAGAACCGTTTTCCGGAGCAGAAAGCCCTTGTGTTTGAAGGGAGAAAGGGAAGGAAATACGATATCCTTCTCAATCCCTATCCGATCTTCCCGACCCATCTTGTCATCGCATCGCAGGAGCATACTCCGCAGTCCATCCGCCACCGTTATGTGGACATGATGGACCTTGCACACCATTTCCCGGGCTACACGTTTTTCTACAACGGTCCGCGCTGCGGGGCTTCGGCTCCCGACCACCACCATTTCCAGGCCTGTCCGAGAGGGCTTATGCCTCTCGAGAAGGAAGCTGACCGGCTGCTGGACAAGGTGCTTGCGGCACACAGGGACGGCGGGGTGCCCAATGGCGAGGAATCCACGGTCCTGCCTCCGGAAATGTCCGGCGACCTCGAATATGTGTCTTCCGTCCAGGAAGCCCAACTATATCATTACAAACATTTTACATCCGGTGTGTTCTTTCTCCGGGCCCGCACTTCAAAGTCAATGGCAAAGCTTTTCTACAGGCTTCTTGACTGTGCGGACATCCCTGCGGGGGAGACCGAACCGATGTTCAATCTGCTGACCTGGTACAAACGCTGCCGCGGCGAGCAGGAAAGACCTCTGGGCAACACCCACGGGCTTGCTCCGTTTGAATACAGGGCCGTGGTCATTTTCCGTTCCTCACACCGTTCGCACCATTATTTTTCCGATGGGCCGGACCATCTGACGATGAGCCCCGGGTGTGCCGACATGGCCGGGCTTTTCATAGTGCCGTGTCCGGAGGATTATGGAAAGCTGGATTCTTCCCTGCTGTCGGAAATGGTCACGGAGGTATCCGTGGGTAGGGAGGCCGAGCAGAAAATACTCTGGAAGATGACACGTACGCAGCCCCTTGTGGAGGTGGGCGTGATGACAGCCCCAGAAATAGTGTTTGAGATCATCTCGGACGGGGCAGGGCCGCAGAAAGTCTCGTTCAGCGAGGGGAAAATATGCTACAACGGTACCCTCTACGACGAGCTTTATTTCGAGGCAGTGACAATGTCCACTCTTTTTGCCCAGCCGACATTCATCCTCTATGATGTGCCGATGGGGATAGATTTCCATTGGGAGCAGTGCCGCACCCACCGCTATGCCGGGGCGCTCAAGTTTATTGTGGATTCGGGCAATGTGGTGGCTGTCAATATCATAGGCGTCGAGGACTATCTTGTAAGCGTGATTTCGTCGGAGATGAAGGACACTGCATATCCGGAGTTCCTCAAGGCCCACGCGGTCATCTCGCGCTCCTGGCTGGTGAATGTGCTCCTGTCCCGCAGGAAGAAGTGTGCGGCCAGCCCGGTAGAGCATATATGCAGTATGCCGCAGCTTTCCACCTGGCTCAGCCTCAATGCCGCAGGCGAAGCCCGGGACGAAGGGGACGAAATCATCAGCTGGCGCGACCACGAAGACCACAGCAGATTTGATGTCTGTGCCGATGACCATTGCCAGAGGTACCAGGGCGTGTCACCTTCCCTCAATGCCGAAGTGCTCAAAGCTGTGGACGGGACCTGGGGACAGGTGCTGACCTTCGGCGGGGAAATATGCGATGCGAGGTTTTCCAAATGCTGCGGAGGCGTGACGGAGCTTTTCTCCTCATGCTGGGGCGATGAGGACAAGCCTTATCTCCAGGCGCTTCCGGACACTCCGGGACACAATCCTTCCGCCAGGCCGTATTGCTGTACGGATGACCGGGAGGTGCTGTCAAGGGTGCTGAACGACTATGATGCCGCGACCGGGGATTTCTATGCCTGGAGGCAGGAATATTCCGAGGAAGAGCTTTCTTCGCTTGTTGCCGGGCGCACCGGCAGGGACATAGGGACGGTCATGTCGCTGAAGGCGCTGCAAAGGGGCCCTTCGGGGAGGATAGTGCGTCTTGCAATCAGCGGGTCAAAGGGTTCCATTGTCATAGGCAAGGAATTGACAATCAGGAGGGCACTGTCCGGGTCGCATCTCAAGAGCTCCTGCTTTGAGGCAAGGAGGGAGGGTGACCGGTTTGTGCTCGAGGGACGCGGCTGGGGGCACGGAGTGGGTCTGTGCCAGATCGGTGCGGCCGTAATGGCCTCGCAGGGAATGGATTATGCCTCAATCCTGCAGCATTATTATCCGGGTTCCGTGCTTGGGGAGCTTCAAAGGGTATTCCCGGGGCGCCTTACGGAACAGGCAGAAAACAATAATTGATACAGCTACGCACTTGCGTAACCAGATTTGTCCAGTATGAATTCCATATCGAAAAGCGCATGGTGGTGGGTACCGACCCTTTATTTTGCCGAAGGCATCCCGTATTTCATCGTCAACAACATATCCATAATGCTCTTTACGGATATGGGTGTGCCGAAGGATGTGATGTCCCTCTATACCAGCCTCCTGTATCTGCCGTGGGTGATAAAGCCATTGTGGAGCCCGTTCATTGACATCATCCGCACCAAAAGGTGGTGGATCCTGTCCACCGAGGCTGTCATCTGCGCCTGCTTCATTGCGCTGACGCTCTCCGTGCCTACCCCTGACGGCTCCATGATGGCCAACATGCAGACTCCGATCGGGATGTTTGCCGTGTCGGTCATCGTGTTCTATCTGATTGCGCTGACTTCAGCCACCCACGACATAGCCGCCGACGGATTCTATATGCTTGCCCTTGACGGCAGGACACAGACTGCATTCGTGGGCATCAGGAGCACATTCTACCGCCTTTCTTCCATCTTCGGACAGGGAGTGCTCGTGGTGATTGCCGGAGAAATCGGACGCCGCAGCGGCAATGTACCTTTTGCCTGGAGGATCGTTTTCCTCATCAGTTCCGCCATTTTTCTGGCCATCACCGTGCTTCATTTTTTCAAGCTCCCGCGTCCGTCGGATGACCGCAGCACAGCCGGTGATGCTTCCGGAAGCCGGATAATCAGGGGATTCGGCCAGGCTTTCGTGACATTCTTCCGGAAAAAAGGCATAAGGGCGGCGCTTGCGTTCATGCTTCTCTACCGCTTTTCCGAGGCGCTGATGCTCAAAATCGTGGTGCCTTTCTTCAAGGAACCGCTTTCATCGGGAGGTCTTGGAATGACCACATCCGCCATCGGGATGGTAAACGGTACTGTGGGGGTGGTGGCCCTGCTTGCAGGGGGCATAGCCGGCGGTCTTGCAGCCGCGAAATGGAGCCTTCGCAAATGTCTCTTTCCGATGGCCGCTGCGCTTACTCTTCCGTGCGCGGTCTATGTCTATATGAGCATAGCCCAGCCTTCCAGCCTGTGGGTTGTCAGCGCCTGCGTCGCCTTCGAACAGTTCGGCTACGGATTCGGCTTCCAGGCCTATATGCTGTTTATGATGTGGTTCTCGGAAGGGGAGTTCAAGACTTCGCATTATGCCATCTGCACCGGACTTATGGCAATGAGCATGATGATCCCCGGACTTTTTGCCGGATATCTCTGTGAGGCAACTGGTTACAGGGCCTTTTTCTGGATTGTGATGGCCGCTTCCGCCCTTACATTCCTTGTCAGCGGTGCTGCCCGCCGTATGCTCGGGCGCAATAATTGATTATATTTGTATTTCGGGTATGGTACCCGCAGTCCCGGAAGACGGGATGCTAACGTTCTTGATATATTTAAGACTATGAGAAAAACCTTATTGACGATGGCGGCGGCGATAGCCCTCGTATCGTGCGGAACACAGAAAAAAACCAATATTACCTCAGATGCAGTCCGGGAAGGACAATCCACAACAGAAGAAAAGATTGTTGCGGAAAAGGCGGAAGAGGGCAGCGGAGTCTCCATGATTTCTTCATCGGAGGTACGCAGGCATGACTACGGCGGACACGAGGCCTTCAGTCTCGAACTGCTTGAAAAGGTAAATGTCAATCCTGCGGCAAATGTGGCCGTCTCACCTTTCAGCGCCGGAATGGCACTCACGATGCTTGCCCAGGGCGCATCCGGGCAGACTTGGGATGAGATTCTGGCGGCCCTCCGCTATGATGCCTATTCCGAAGGACCGGCCTATGGAGTCCCGGGCTATCTCGGACCGGGTGAGGGCCTTTCACGCGAGGATATTCCGGGAGAAATCAGCCGCGCAAAGCAATATGCACAGCAATGCGGCATCTCGCTCAACAGCGCAAATTCAGTATGGGTGTCCGATGGCATTTCGGTAAAGGACGGCTTCAAAACCGTGCTTGAGAATGATTTCGGCGCACAGTTCTTCGGCAGGGACTTCTCTTCCGCAAAGACGGTGGAGGAGATCAATGCCTGGTGCTCCGACCATACTGCAGGAAAGATTCCGTCCATCATTGACGAAATCAATCCGATGCAGAAGCTTCTTCTTCTCAATGCCCTCTATTTCAAGGCACCGTGGCTCCACCAGTTCAAGGAGTCCGCTACCTCAAAGGATGTTTTCCACGGCCTTGGAGGGGACACGAAGGTGGACTTCATGCACCAGACGGAAAACTTCGGCTATTATGAGGCCCTCGGCCACCAGGTAGCAATCCTTCCATACCGGGGAGGCACCCATGGTATGGTGATTGTCCTCCCTTCGAAGGACACCGATGTCAATGACCTGATTTCTTCCCTTGACTACAAGCTTGTCCGCAGGACGCTTTCCCTCGTGGACTACAGGAAAAGGGTGGAGCTCAGCCTCCCGAAATTCAAGATGGAGACGGATATGCTTCTCAACGGCACCCTGCGCGAAATGGGTGTAAAGAAGGTGTTTGACTCTGATGCCGATTTCAGCCGCATGAGCGATGCCCCGCTTGCCGTCGATGAGGTACGCCAGAAGTGTTATTTGGCTGTGGATGAGCAGGGCAGCGAGGCTGCTGCGGTGACCTCCGTCTCGATGAGGCTGACCGCTATGCCTAATCCTGCCGACACTGTGGTGATGAAGGTTGACCGTCCGTTCCTCTTTGCAATCATCAGCTTCAATACCAACGAAATCCTCTTTGAGGGCAAAATCGTGACAATCAATGAATAAAAGATTATTTGCGGTGCTTCTTGCCGCCATCCTTCCGCTTGCCCTCCGCGGGCAGGTCATTCCCGGGATTGAAGTCCTGGAAAGGAACGGCTTTGAGTGTCTTGCAGGCAGGCGTGTGGGACTTGTGACCAATCCGAGCGGAGTGGACAGGAACCTGCGCTCCACCATCGACATCCTTTTTGAAGCGCCGCAGGTCAATCTTGTCGCCCTTTACGGTCCGGAACACGGCGTGAGAGGTGATGCGGTGGCAGGGGAGCATGTGGCTTCCTCAAAGGACGCCCGCACCGGCCTTCCGGTCCATTCCCTTTACGGGGCCACCCGCGAACCTTCGCCTGAAATGCTCCGGGGCATTGATGTGATGGTCTATGACATACAGGATGTCGGGACGCGTTCCTACACCTTCATAAGCACCCTCGGACTTGTGATGAGGGCCTGCGCAAAGCAGGGGATAGAGGTGGTCGTGCTCGACAGGCCCAACCCCCTCGGAGGTCTCAAGGTGGAGGGAGGTCTCGTGGAGCCGGGCTTCTTTTCGTTCGTAAGTGAGTTCAGGATTCCCTATATCTACGGCCTGACCGTCGGCGAGCTTGCGCTGATGATCAACGCCGAGGGGATGAACAGGGGGCAGAAGGGCAATGAGGCCCCTCTCGAATGTGCCCTGACCGTGATTCCGATGGAGGGGTGGTACCGTGAGATGAGGTATGCCGATACCGGTCTCCCGTGGGTACTTCCTTCGCCCAACATCCCTTATCCGCAGTCGGCCGTCAATTATCCGTGCTCGGGCATCTGCGGCGAGCTCAGCAATTATCTCAACATAGGCATAGGCTACAATATGCCGTTTGAATGCTTTGCCGCCGAATGGGTGGATGCGGATGCACTCAAGGCAAGGCTCGACAGCTACAACCTTCCTGGTGTGGCTTTCCGACCGATACATTTCAAGCCGTTCTATGGCGGCAAGGCCGGGAAACTCATCCACGGCGTGCAGTTCTTTTTTACGGACTATGAGGCTGCGACCATTTCCCTGACACAGTTCTATGTGATGCAGGCGCTCCACGAGCTCTATCCGGACCGCAATCCGTTCACCGATACTTCGCGGGCCGAAATGATAGACAAGGTTTGTGGCTCGGATTTTGTCCGTAAGCAATTCGGGAAGCGGATGAAGGTGGCTGATATCCTCGACTGGTGGACAAAGGACGTTGCCGCTTTCAGGGCACTTTCCGAAAAGTATTATCTTTACTTCTAAAACTTGATGGGTATGAAACACGCAGGAATTCTGGCCGGACTTCTGGCGGCGATGATTTGCTCCGCACCGGCGATGTCCCAGACGCGAAGGGACAACGATGACAAGAAAAAGACTACTACTACCACCCAGACCACAAGAAAAACAACTACGACAACAACAAGGTCTTCCTCCGGCAATTCTTCGTCGCAGGTAAGACGTTCTTCCGACCGGACAAAGAAGACGGGCAGCAGCCAGACTGACAAGAAGAAGACCACCACGACCATCAGAAGGTCGGACGGCAACAAGACCACGGCCACACAGAGCGGCAACTCCAATACCACGACCGTGCGGCGCGGTTCTTCCACAACTTCCGGCAGCGGCCAGACCGACAAGAAAAAGACCACCACGACAACTGTACGCAGAAGCGGAACGACCACCTCTTCCGGCAGCGGC
>CAMBMK010000020.1 GCA_945868745.1 uncultured Bacteroidales bacterium | reverse complement strand
ATTATGAAGATAAGACATTTTATTGCCGCCGGCCTGCTGATGGCCGTCACCGTGGTTTCACAGGGTCAGTCCAGGAGCTTCAAGCTCGGGCAGTGGACTGAAATCAACTCAGCCATTCTCAAGGAGTTGAGCCGCAGCTATGTGGATTCGCTGCCGCTGGACAGGATTGAAAGGGCAGGCATCGATGCGATGCTCGAGGCCCTCGATCCATATACGATATATGTGCCCGAAGAGGAGAATGAGGATTTCCAGATGATGATCGGAAAGACCTACGGGGGCATCGGCTCGGTCATTTTCAAGCCGGAAAAGGACGGGAACGTGATCATCAACGAGCCCTACAAGGGGTCACCCGCCGAGAGGGCCGGCCTTGTGTGCGGCGACGAGATCCTCGAGATTGACGGGGTGAGCGTCAAGGGGCTGATTGCCAGCGAGTGCAGCGAAAGGATGAAGGGAAAGCCGGGGACCACCGTGACATTCCTTGTCAAGAAGCTGCGGAGCGGGGAGACTGTGGAGGTGCCTGTGCGCCGCGAAAGGATCCACCTGCCGGACGTGGAATATGCCGGGATGCTCAATGACACTACCGGCTACATCATCCAGACGGGATTTACCGAGAATGTGTCCGGCGAGGTCCGCTCTTCGGTGCAGAAGCTCAAGGGTCAGGGCATGAAGAAACTCATCCTCGACCTTCGCGGCAACGGCGGCGGACTCATAAATGAGGCCGTGGACATAGTATCCGTGTTTGTGCCGAAGGGGTCGCTCGTGGTGTCGCGCATCGGCAAGGACGGGACCGACAGGTTTGACTACAGGACCTCATATGAGCCTGTGGATACGGAGATTCCGGTGGTCGTGCTGGTTGACGGCGGTTCGGCCTCGGCTTCGGAGATTGTCGCCGGAGCGCTCCAGGACCTCGACAGGGCCACGATTATGGGCAAGCGCACCTACGGGAAGGGCCTTGTCCAGAGCATCCGCCCGCTCCCCTACAACGGGCAGCTGAAGATCACCACCGCCAAGTATTATACGCCGTCGGGACGCTGCGTGCAGGCCCTGGATTATGCCCACCGCAACGAGGACGGCAGCGTAGGCCAGATTCCGGATTCGCTCACGAGGGAGTTCCGCACTTCGAAGGGGCGCATTGTCCGTGACGGAGGAGGCATCACTCCGGATGTGGAGCTGGCTCCCCAGCACTACAGCAGGCTCGTCTATTCGCTCGTCCTGAGCGGTACCATCGAGCAGTATGCCCTTGAGTATGTGCGTACGCACGAGGGCATCCCGGCAGTGGATGATTTCCATTTCGATGATTATGACGGCTTTGTGGAGTTTGCAAAGGGCAGGGAGTTCGATTACCGGTCGTCGGCCAAGACGCTGTTTGACCAGATGCGCAAGGAGCTGGAGGAAGACGGGCTCGCCGACTCCATGAAGGAGCAGCTCGATGCCCTCGACAAGGCCATTGCAATGGAAAAGGAGGAGTTCCTGAGGCTGAAAAAGGATGAGATTGTGCCGTGGATTGAGGAGGAGATTGCCGTGAGATACTATTTCCAGGAGGCCGGCATCAAGGTCCGCATCCGCTACGACGCTCCCCTTTGGGAAGCCCTCGGCAAGGACCTCGCAGTCTGACGGCGGGTTTGTCAGTGCGATTAATCTGCTCGGGATAACATAAATAGAAGAGGCTGGCCCAAAAAGGTCAGCCTCTCTTGATTGATTGTCGGCAGTCAGCCTTTTACAGTCCCTTGGAGCGGATGAGCGCCTTAGGGTCGGGGTCTGCACCCCTGAAACTGCGGTAGAGCGTCATAGGCTCCTCGCTTCCGCCCTTCTCGAGGAAGGTCTCGCGGAATGATCTGGCGGTTGCCTGGTCAAAGACACCGTTCTGCTCGAAGAGGTCAAATGCGTCAACTGCGAGGACAAGAGACCACAGATAGCTGTAATATCCTGTGCTGTAGCCGTCTGAAGCAAAGATGTGGTTGAAGTAGGATGTGCGGTAGCGAGGGATGATCTCGTCGATGAGCCCCATCTCCCTGCATACCTTCGCCTCGAATGCATCGATGTCGATATTCTCGAGCTCGGCCTCGGAGAGACAGTGCCACTTGAGGTCAAGGATTGAAGCGGCGCAAAGCTCGCCGGTCAGGAAGCCCTGGTTGAACTTGCGTGACTGCAGAATCCTGGTCACAAGCGAGTCAGGAATGGTCTCGCCGGTCTCGTAATGGCGTGCATACTGCGACATGATCTCCGGTACATAGGCCCAGTTCTCATTGAACTGCGAGAAAGTCTCGACGAAATCGCGGGTGACTGCGGTTCCGCTCACCGACCTGTAGCGGCACTTGGAGAGCATCCCGTGGAGCGCATGGCCGAACTCGTGGAAGAGGGTCTCCACCTCGTCAACGGTAATGAGCGAAGGCTTGCCGTCCTGCGGAGGGGTGAAGTTGCAGACATTCACGACAATCGGGCGCACGTCATTGCCCTGGGCATCAATATACTGGTCGCGGAATCCGTCCATCCACGCACCGCCCCTCTTGGAAGAACGCGGGAGATAGTCGGTCATGAAAAGGCTCAGGAGAGAGCCGTCGGCATCGGTGACCTTGAAGGTGCGCACCTCCGGATGATATATCGGAAGGTTCTCCTCCGGAGTGATATTGATGCCATATACCTTGTGAGCCGCATAGAACGCACCGTCCCTGACATTTTCAAGCTTGAAATACTGGCGGATCTGCTCCTCGTCGAGGTCATATTTTTCCTTGCGGACGCGCTCGGCATAGTAGAACCAGTCCCAAGGCTCTATGGTTGAGCCCTCCGGAAGAAGCCCTGCGGCAATGTCCTTGTCCATTTCAGCCTGCATATCAACGACTTCCTCCTTTGCCCTGCGCATGGAAGCGTCCATAATCTCCTGGAGGAACGCATCCACGGTCTGCGGGTCGTGGGCCATCTTGTCGTCAAGCTGGTAGGAAGCATAGTCCGGGTATCCGAGAAGGGTGGCCTTCTTCGCACGCAGCTTGAGGATCTGGAGAAGGGTCTCGCGGGTGTCGGAAGAGTTGCCGTGCGCCCCGCGGGTGGAATATGCCCTGAAAAGCTTCTCGCGGTAGGCCCTGTCGGCCGATGAGGTCATTGTCTGCGAATAGGATGAGACAGGGATGCCGCACTCTTCCTTGAACGCATTGTTCTCTGCAAGGAGGTCGCCTCCGAACTTGCGCATAAGCGAAGAAAGGGAGGTGTTGATGGCGCGGAGCTTCTCCTGGTCTTCGGCCGGAAGGTCGATGCCGTTGCGGACGAAACGCTCATACATGCCCTTGAGCACCATCTGCTCCTCACGGGTAAGGCCGCTCCGGTCACCCTCATAGACAGCCTTCACGCGGGCAAAGAGGGCAGGATTCATGAAAATGTTGTCACGATGGGCAGTAATCAGCGGGTCAATCTCCTCCAGGGCCTTGTCGAGGGCAGGATTGGAGTCGGACTCGGAGAGGTTGAACAGCACACCGGTGACCTTTGCGAGAAGTGCGCCCGAGAGGTCATAGGCAGCTATGGTGTTTTCGAAAGTCGGGGCCTCGGGATTGTCGATGATGGCCTGGATTTCGGCATTCTGCTGCTCAATGCCTGCATTGACTGCCGGGAGGTAGTGGGCTACCTTGATTTTTTCAAACGGAGGGATTCCGTAAGGTGTGTCCCATTCCTGAAGGAACGGGTTGGTCTTGCAACACGCTGTAAGTGCCATAATTGCAATGGTTAGGGAAAGTATCTTTTTCATGATGTGGAATAAATTGTCCATTTGTAATTACCATCCTTTCCTGATGTTTTCCGCCATCTCGTGCGCAAGGCGTTCGCGGGCCTCCCACGAAGTCCAGGCGATATGAGGGGAATAGATGATGCGGGAAGGGTCCTTCAGGTGCATAAGAGGCGAATCGGCAGGAAGAGGCTCGCGGAGGAACACATCCAGCGCCGCACCCTTTATGAGGCCTTCGTCGAGAGCGCGCGCAAGGTCCTCCTCGACTGCGATTCCGCCGCGTCCGGTATTGACAATCACGGCGCTGCGCTTCATCTTCTTCATCTGTTCATAGCCGATAAGACCGGCCGTGCGCTCATTGTAGGGGGCGTGGATGGACACGACGTCCGAACGGCTGAGAAGCTCGTCGAGACTCACGCAAGGATATTCCGTGCAGTGGCCTGTGCCAGAGGTGGAATAATAGATGACCTCCATTCCGAACGCCCTGCCGATGGATGCTACCCTGCTTCCGATTGCACCCATTCCGACGATACCCAGGGTCTTGCCCGCAATCTCGGTGAACGGGTTGTCCGGGTCGGTGTGGATCTTTCCCTTCGAATACTCGCCGGAGCGGACCTTGGCGTCATAGTAGAAGGCATTTCCCATAAGATTGAGGATGTGCATCCAGGCGGTCTGGGCCACGGAGTCGGTGGAATACCCGGCCACATTGCGCACCTGTATGCCCCTGCGTGCACAGGCGTCCACGTCTATATTGTTGATGCCGGTCCCGGCCTCGCACACAAGACGCAGAAGCGGTGCCCTGTCGAGAAACTCGTCATCGACAATCACTTTGTTGACAATCACGACTTCGCAGTCGCCGCATCGCCGGAATGACTCCTCCCTGGTGCAGGAAGGGTAGCAGACAAATTCTCCGAGCGACTCTATTCCGGTCATCGGAGTTGCGCCCATGGTGGCAGCGTCGAGAAAGACTATTTTCATATTCATATACGGATGATTGTTGCAATAATGTACCTGATGCCATACTGAAGGCGGCATCACGGCAAAGATACAGATTAAGTTCCGATTTTTCTTGCTATTTTTGCCACGTCATGAAGGAAACATTCAAAATCGAAGTGCCCGGAGGGGCAGAAAAGGTGCTGCTGCACTGCTGCTGCGCTCCCTGCTCGGGGGCAATCATAGAATATATGGTCAGCCACGGCATACGGCCTACGGTCTTTTTCAGCAACTCGAACATCTTTCCATCCCGGGAATATGAGCTCCGCAAGGAGGAATGCATCAGGTACTGCCTCACGACGGGAGTGGAATTTGTCGAGGACGACTATGACCACGATGCCTGGAAATGCATAGCCGAAGGCCTTGAAAACCAGCCGGAGCGCGCCGGAAGATGCCTGCAGTGCTTCAGGTTCCGCCTTGAAAGGGCTGCCCGCTATGCCTCGGTGCACGGATTCAGCGTCCTCACCACCACCCTCGCCTCCTCCCGGTGGAAAAGCCTCGAACAGGTGGATGCCGCCGGGGAATATGCCTGCAGCCTTTATCCCGGCGTGACCTGGTGGGGACAGAACTGGAGACGGGGAGGACTCCAGGAAAGGCGCTGCGAAATAGTGCGGGAACAGGGATTCTACAACCAGGATTTCTGCGGATGCGAATTCAGCAGACGGTAAAAAAACATGTCAAATGATAAAAAAAGGTACGGAGGCTTTCCCCAAAGCCCCCGTACCTGTATATAAAACGAACTTAACAAATAGACCTGAAAAAAAATTTTCAAATGTCCGGTGTAAAATTAATGCTTTTATTGTCCATAACCAAATTTTACGCAATAATTTTAATCTAAAAGTTGATATCCGCCGTTATGTTTAACTTTTTCACGGTAAATCAGTTTAAGATTTTCCGCAATATTCTTTAATGATCAGCCGTTTGATACTAACTGTTCCTGTAGCCCGACGGAGTCATCCCCGTATGGGACTTGAAAAACTTGTAGAACACGCTCTGGTTGGGGAAGTTGAGCTTATAGACAATCTCCTTTATGGTGCAGTCGGAGTATTTGAGCATATTTTTGGCCTCGAGGATGACAAACGAGTCTATCCAGTCCGGAGCCGAACGTCCGCTGACCTGCTTGACGAGCTTCGAAAGGTATTTGGGCGTAAGGCACAGCTTTTCGGCATAGAAAGCCATATTCCTTTCGGCTGTATGGTATTCGGTGACAAGCTTGAGGAACTGTTCGAAAATGATTTTTGACCTCGGCGACTGTCTCTGCAGGCCCGACCTCCCGGCATCGGTGATGATTCTGTTCCATACCGAACCGAGCAGATAGCAGAAGGAAGTGACCAGACTGCTTACTATCTCCTTTTTGTTGGAAAGGTCGCCGGTGATGATATCGGAGGCAAGCGAGAAGTACTTCAGGGCTGTCTTCTGTTCCTGTCCACTGAAAGAGAGAATCGGAGAATCCAGCAGGCGCATGCTTTCGTTGAAGAGACGGTTGAAGTCCATTCGCACGCTTGACATGAACTCCTTGGATATCGCCACCACCACAAACCTGCTGTGGCCTTCTTCCGGAAGCAGGAGATCGGCAATTTTCAGTATGTAGCCCGGCACCACGGCAAGGACCTGTCCTTCCTCAAGGGTATAGGAAGAGAGATTGATGTCGAGGCTGAGTCCTCCCTTGATGCAGAAAATGGCAAGACAGCACCCCACACGGCACGGATACTTGAGGAATGAGTTGGTATCGTCACAGCATATGTCCGCAATCAGGCAGTCGTCTCCGAGCTGGACCTCCCTTTCGGAAGGAAGATAGGTGCGGAAGCGCTTTACGTCAAAATTAAGGATCTTTTCTCCACTGTTGTTCTTCATATAGTCTGTTGCATTGCTTGGAATCCCGGAAAATTGTTGAGACCCGCGCGTCCAACTGCAAAAATCCCGGCAAATGTTGTCACCATAGGGTATTATTCGACTTTTTTGCACTATTTTCCCCTTTTTCCAAACGAATCGGACACAATATACTGTCTTTTTGTCAAAGAGGAAAAGAAGCGGTTTCATCTTTTTTTTGTAAATTGGTGCTGTTTATGACGAAATACTATCTGAAATACTCCCGGCTGATCATGCTGTTTGCATTCCTGCATCTGGCAGCATCGGTCATGTTCCATATCCTGCATGTGAGCGACACCATCATCCTGACCCTCCTGACCATGGCCATGGTGCTGATAATAAGCGTAAAGGAGAGGCTTTCGGTGGAGTTTACGTCCATCAACGTCATCCTTGTCAACATCGCTGGCTACCTTCTCGGCATTGCCCTCGCTTCGATCCTGGATCTGTTTCTGGAATCCGACATACTCATCCACGGCGCCTCCACCTTCCTGACGACCTGTCTTGTGGGTATCACAATAGTCTGGTTCACAAGGATTTTCAACAGTCCGGACACTGAGGAGCGGACACCGATTTCCGAGGACCAGCTGATGTGGATGGGGCTCGCCGTGGGCATTATCTTCATATTGAGAATCCTCGTCAACGCCCTCACAAACTCGAAGATGTTCCTCGGGGGCGGCATCCTGTCGATAGTATCGGGATTTGTCTCCAACTCCGTCATAATGCTCACGCTCATATGCGTGACAATCATAGCAATCCAGTATTTCCACACTATCCACGGCAGGGTGAAGGTACTGGGATCGCTTGCGGTCACGGCAGTATTCATCGTGACCGTGTCGGGCATTTCCGCCCTGATGGTGGCATACGGGCTCCCGTTCCGCATCGACCTCACGGTGACATTCAGGGAGTTTCTCGAACTGTTCATAGTGGCTCTCATCTGTGAGACGACCATTTTCTCGATCATCTATATGTCCGACTATGCTGTCACGGCAAGACGTGCGGCCGAGGCGGCAAAGATGAAGGCAAACACCGCCCAGGCGCAGTACATCAACCTCAAGCAGCTTGTCAACCCTCACTTCCTTTTCAACTCGCTCAATGTGCTCGACTACCTTGTAGCCGAAGGAAATACTTCACAGTCAAGAGAATACATACGCAAGCTTTCCGGGATGTACAGATATATGCTCAACAATGAGAACCGTCCTGTCGTGACCCTTTCCGAGGAGCTGGAATACACCGGAATGTATGTGGACCTTATGAAGGTGCGCTTTCCGGAAGGGTTTCTCATTGAAACAGACATCCCGGACGAGGACCTGGACAGGCTTACCGTCACCTATTCAGTACAGATGCTGATCGAGAATGCATTGAAACACAACACGGTATCTGCCGACAATCCCCTCACCGTAAGGATTTCGAGCGACGGGAGGTCCGTCTGCGTAAGCAACAACCTCATCCCCAAGATCGAGACATCCCAGTCCACGGGGATCGGGCTCAAGTACATAAGCCGCAACTATATTGACCGGACAGGAAAGGACATTTCCGTCGAAAGGACAGCAACGGACTATTCCGTAACAATGCCCCTCCTGTAGTTGCTATTAACACAAACCCAACTGATAATCAGTATGTTGAATACTTTCATCATTGAAGACGAGCCTATGGCCCGCAAGAACCTCGAAAGGGCTCTTGAAGAAAATTTTGACGACATAAAGCCGATTGGCAGCGCCTCATCCATCCGCGAGGCGGTGCAGTGGCTCAAGAATCCGGCCAACAGGCCGGACCTGATCTTTATGGACGTGGAGCTTTCGGACGGGAAATGCTTCGAGATCTTCAGGCAGGTGGATGTCGAGGCCCCCGTTGTGATGACTACTGCATATGACAGCTATGCCGTGAAAGCCTTTGAAGCCGGTTCGGTGGACTATCTGCTCAAGCCGATCGAGCCCGAGGCGCTCAAAAGGGCGGTGGAAAGATGCAGGGGCGGAGAGGATGGGTCATTCATCAACCTTGAAAAGGTGCTCAAGTCCCTCCACAAGGACAGGAACACCTACAGGGAGCGTTTTCTCATCTCCCTCAACGACAGGATTATCCCGGTGCGCAGCGACGAAGTGGCATATTTCTTCTCCGAATCGAAGGATTCGCGCATCGTCACCCTCGACGGCACGACCTACACTATGGATTCGTCCCTCGACACCATCTCCACTGAGGTCAACCCGGAGGTATTTTTCAGGATTTCACGCAAATGCATCATATCCAAGGATGCGGTTGGCTGCATCACAAAGCTCAGCGGAGGAAGGCTGCTTCTCGAAATGAAAACCAAGCCACGCGGCTATTCACCCGACTTCACGGTGTCCCGTGCAAGAGTGGATGATTTCCTCGCGTGGCTCGACAGGTAAAAATGCTTTTCAGAGAGGCTAATTGTTTCTTCCCGAGCGTTTTATCTCTTCACGAAGATTTGCGTTGAACTCATTGCATTCCAGAAGGTCCTCAAGGGTGAGGTGCATCCTGTATCTCCAATAGTAACGCGGAATCGCAGGTACATTGATCCTTTCATCAGATGGATTGCCGTTGTATCTTACGCTGCCGTCGATGGAAAGCCAGTCCTGGAGAGGCAGTATGCAGAGCATTGCCGGAGACTTCAGGTGCTGGTCCACAATCCTTCCGCACACCCACGGCTCGCAGTAGAACGGGACTTCCCCGCTGCAGCCCAGCATGTTGCGGTAGAAATGCGCAGTGGACTCCTTGTCCTCCTCCCACCAGGCGCGGAGGGTGCTGGTGTCGTGGGTCCCGGTTGCTGCCACGCAATAGTAAGGATAGCGTGCAGGGTCGGCAAATTCGTCATTGACGGATTTTGGCATCCTCTGGATTTCAAGCGACAGGATATTGAGTGCCTCCATTGTCTCCGGGACGGTGGCCGGGATCATTCCGAGGTCTTCGCCGCAGGTGAGCATCGGGGTGGAATCTACAAGAGTAGGCAGCTTGTCCATTGCCCTGTCTTTCCAGAAGAGGTTGTGCCTGCGATAGAAGAAATCGTCATAAAGATTGTTGAAACGTGCCTTGGCGTCATCGGAAAGCGCCGCATAGACTGATGTGTATTGTGCACTGATTCTCGGATGCCAACAGTGAGGCCTGCGCGGGTCCTCGAGGAAGAGGACGTCATTTTCATCCTTTCCCTTTGCGCGGAAGTCGATGCCGAGAGCTGCGAGCTGGTCCTCAGTATATGGCTCGGCAGGGCTGAAATGGCCCATGAGACCGGACTTGTACTGCACCGGGATCTCCCAGATGCGGAAGAAGCCGAGGATATGGTCGATGCGGAAGGCGTCGAAATATTCGCTCATCTTGCGCATGCGGCCCTTCCACCAGGAGTAGCCGTCCTTTGCCATCTCTTCCCAGTTGTAGGTCGGGAAGCCCCAGTTCTGGCCGTCGGCGGAGAATGCATCAGGCGGTGCACCTGCCTGTGAATCAAGATGGAACAGCTCCGGATGAGCCCATGCGTCCACGCTCTGGCGGCTGACTCCGATAGGGAGGTCGCCCTTGAGCCCGACTCCCTTGCTGTGGGCATACTTCACCACATCCTTGAGCTGGCGGTCAAGATGGTACTGCACGAAATACCAGAACTCCACGGCGTCGTGGTTGAATGCCGCATATTCCGATACCTTTTTCGCCGAATATTCGGCATATTTTCCCCATTTGGAGAAATCGGCCGTGCCGCTGCTGTCCCTCAGGCACGAGAACACGGCATACGGCAGGAGCCAGGACTCGTTGTCGGCGACGAAGCGGTTGAAACCGGTGTTGCCGCGCAGTGTAGGGGATGCCTTTGCATAGGCCTTGCGCAGATAGCGCATCTTTTCGTTGTTGACACGCTCGTAGTCCACCTGCGGAAGGGCGTTGAGCTCGTCCCTGAGTGCCCTGTAGGCCTTGTCCTGCCTTATTCCGACAGACGGAAGGCTGATGAACTGCGGATGGAGGGCGATGGTGGAGTTGGCGTTGTAGGGATATGAGTCCTCCCAGGTGTGCGTCATTGTGGTGTCATTGATCGGGAGGAGCTGGATGATGTTCTGCCCGGTCGCGGCAGCCCAGTCAACCAAAAGCTTGAGGTCCTCGAACTCGCCGACTCCGAAACTGTTGTGCGAACGGAGGGCGAATACCGGCACCGCAGTACCTGCACCGCGCCACGGGGTCTGCGCAAAACGCGGGGCCGGGACACTTCTTACGATATGGACTCCCTTCTCCGGGAGGCTGTCCATCAGCCTGTTGGGGCCTTCTTCCCAGAGCTCGGGCGAGAGGGTGGCACGGTTCACGATGACGAACTTGTATTCAAAGCTGTGCCTGACATTGAGAGATGCTTTCCACTGCGGGAAGCCTTCGTCGCACAGCGGCACCATCACCTTCCAGTCGTCGAATGCCGGGCCGCTGCCCGTAATGGCAACAGTCTGGTCCGGGCGTACCTGCGGGGCATCGAAGACCAGGGTGACATTGCCCTTCTTCAACGCGGTCCTGCGTGAGCCGCGGCTGAAAACCACATCCTTGAAGAGGGAAGAATGGAACGGCGAGTCGGAAGGACGGTCATTCCAGCGGTCATATACCCGGATGTCTTCCGAAGAGCTGTCAGGCAGGCGGTGACCCTTCCATTCGGTGCGCACGAGGGTGTCCCCGTTGTAAACTTCAAAAGAATATTCGCGTTTGTCCGGCAGGGATTTGAGGTCAATCCCCCACCTGTCACCTCCCAGGGAGGCCATGCTTTGGAGTCCGTCCGCAGTACGCAGCCTCAGGCACAGGCCATTGGAGGTACGGTACTCAAGTTCGATGTGAATCTTCATAATAATATCATTCTATTGTTATTTGCTTTTTGAGGTATCTCCAGCTGCAGAGAGGAAGTATGAACGACAACAGGCAGGAGCCCATCCAGAACATGGCCACGGGCAGGAAGTCGTAGTTTCCGCCGGCGCTGCTGCCACCGATCAGGGCACCGCTCAGCACTCCCTGGATGCCGGCTGCGATATAGCTCGAGAGGCCCACTATGCCGAGGGCTGCACCCGTTGCCTTGCGCGGCACGAAGTCAAGTGCCATAAGCCCGGCCACAATGCAGTAGATGACCGCGAGGGAGAGGCTTGCTACCGAGAGGAAGAGGATGTTGGATGCCATGCCTCCGCCGCCGAGAAGGAACAGGCCGAGGGAAACGATGCAGACCACCCCGCACAGGGCCACAGGCTTGATGCGGTTGCCACCGAACACCTTGTCGGAGAGCCATCCGGCAAATACGGTCCCCACTATGCCGATTCCCTCCGAGATGCCTATCACATAGGCCGCATCCGTGAGGGAAAATCCCTTTGATTTCTGCAGGAAGAATATGCCCCAGTTGGAGATGCCGTACTGGGTGATATAGACAAATGCGCTCGAAAGGGCGATGATCCATATGCCGGGATGGCTGAAAACTGCCTTCTGGAGCACCCTGGTCGGCATGGTGTCGGTCTTTCTGACCTCTTCTCCGGAGAGCTGCTGCACCGACGGAAGCCCCTTGCTCTCGGGGGTATCGGAGACAAAGACAAGGATTATCACGGAGCCTATGAAGCCGCAGAGGGCTGAAAAGATGAAGCCGTACTGCCACCCGAGCCATATCACCACATAGCCCGTGAGGACCATCGAGGCAAATTTCCCGAGATAGGGAGTGGCGCAGAAGATGCTGTAGTAGGTGCCCCTGGTCTTGAGCGGGAACCACCGCGAAAGGCTGATCACGCCCGGAGGGGACCCCATGGACTGCATCCATCCGTTTGCTCCCCAGAATATGAAGAACATCACAAAGAGAGCCACGGTCGAAAATCCGAGCCAGCCGTGCAGCAGCCCGAGGGCGCCCATCACAAGATTGAGAAGCGAGGAGACCACGAGCCCCGCGGCCATGAATCTGCGGATGTTGCAATAGTCGGCAATGAATCCGTTGGAGAACTTTCCGAAGGCATAGACAAAAAGCAGGGCAGAGTCCACTATTCCAATCTGGGCCGGGGTGAGGATGCCTCCGTCCACTACGGGCTGCTTGACGACGCTCAAGGTCATCCTGCACACATAGAAAAGGCAATAGGCAGCCGTTACTCCCCAGAAGGTCCTGCTCCGCAGTTTCCTGTACTGCGTATCGACATCCCCGGGCGCGACTTTCCGTGCCGAGGGCTTTGATATCCTGAAATACGAATATAGGCTCATCTTGTGATATGCAATCTTCCAAATTTACAGAATTTTTCGGATATACATCGTATTGGGCCATATGAATCGCAAACACAGGCCCTCATTTGCCATCGGGGAGCATTTCCCGGAGAGTCCCGGATGGAAATAATCTGCGCCGCACTGTCCTTCACAGGGTTGCACGGCGCAGGTTGTAATTGAACAACTATGGATTTATGTATTATTTGTGAGATTATTCTTCGTCGGAGACGATGGCGTTCTTGTCGTAACGGTGGACCGGGATTGTGCCTGCGAGCACTCCGTAGCCGTTTTCCGAGAGGCTGTCGATATTGTGCTCGCCCGGATAGACAGAAACGGGCGCTATGAATTCCACCCTGCGCGCGATGGCATCCGTGATTTCAGGGAAGGCCGCACCGTCGCCCGTGAGGATGACCGCATCGGCCTTTCCGCACACCGTGGCAGCTCCGGAAGCGATGTATTTGGCTACATTGAGGCTGTAGGCTTCGAGGAAAAGCTTCGCGTCACGGTCTCCGCCTTCGGCCCTGGCGATGATTGCAGCCGGGTCGGCAGTCCCGAAATAGGCCACTGCTCCTCCCCTGCCCATGAGTTTCATCTTCACCTCGGCCTCCGTGTATCTGCCGCTGAAGCACATTTCCACGAGAGGGAATGCCGGGCAGGTGCCCGCCCTTTCCATTGTGAACGGTCCGTCCCCGCCGAGGCCGTTGTTGGTGTCGATTATGCGGCCGTCACGATGGACAGAGACGGTGATTCCGTGTCCGAGATGCACTACGATTGCAGTCACTCCCTCTGCACTGAGGCCCTTCTCCGTGAGATATTTCTTCAGGGCCGCGCGGGAGTTGAGGTCGTGGAAGAATGCCCTGCGCGGGAACTCCGGCAGGCCTCCGATACGGCACTCCGGCAGCATCTCGTCCGCCATCGGGGCGTCTGCTATGTAGGCCGAGCACGGCGAGCCCGGGCGTGCCTCGGTCACCATTTCAGCGATGTCGTCGGCCACCACGGCGCTGAGGTTGCACGCGTGGACTCCGTCGCGGCAGGTCAGAAGCACGTCGCGCATGTCGCGGTTGACCTTATAGACTCCGGTATGGACCGGTGCGAAAAGGCCTCCGCGTGCCATTATGATATCGATGTCTTCGAGCCTGACATCCTTTGATTCCAGAAGGCCGAGCACTGCGTCGCGGCGGTACCTGTCCTGGTCCATCAGGTCGCCCAGCTGAGCGAGCTTCTCCGGATCGTGGGAGATCTTCTCGTCGAAAATCTTTTCCCCGTCCCTGAACCAGCCTACCCTTGTGCTGCCGGCGCCGGCGTCTATCGCCAGCACTCCGCCTTTCTTCACTGCATTGTCTTTATTCATCAGATTCGATTTTAGTTCCGTTTCTTAAAGCAAAACTACCAATGCTTGCGCAAACGGGAAAATTTATGTGGCGAACGGGCATTTGTATCCGCAAAACGGCAGTTCTGTGGCGGGAAAGGCCGTTTTTGGGGTGAAATCGGCCGGGCAATCGCAAAAAAAGTGCGCCCGGTAAAGGCGCACTCGATTATGGAATCTACGGAATTAAAGCTCCCACGCAAGGGCGGATGCTCCGAGGATGGCTGCATCGGATTCCTTGAGGGTGGAGAATACGATATCGACCTTTCCCCTCCACAGCGGAAGCATATTCTCGTTCATCGATTTCTCAAGCGGTTCGAGGAGGAACTCCTTTGCGCGGGCAAGACCTCCGAAGAGGACAATTGCCTCAGGCGCCGAGAATGCCACGAAGTCCGAAAGGCTGCGGCCGAGGATCTTTCCGGTGTATTCGAAAATCCTCTTTGCAATGGCATCACCCTCCTGGGCAGCCACAAACACATCCTTGGAAGTGATGGTGTCGAGGGAGCGGAGTGAAGAAGGCTCGTCGCTCATCTCAAGCCATTCGCGTGCGGTACGGGCCACTCCGGTCGCGGAGCAGTAGGTCTCCAGGCAGCCGCGCTTTCCGCAGTTGCACTGGCGGCCGTTGTCACGCACCGCGCAGGTATGTCCGAGCTCGCCGGCAAATCCGTCATGGCCATAGACAACCTTTCCGTCAATCACGATGCCGGAGCCCACTCCGGTACCGAGGGTAATCATGATGAAATCCTTCATGCCCCTTGCGGCGCCGTAGGTCATCTCGCCGACAGCTGCGGCATTGGCATCATTGGTAAGGGAAACCGGTATGCCTCCCATCTTCTTGGAAAGAAGCTTTGCAAACGGTACCGTGCCGGTCTTGCACCAGGTCAGGTTTACGGCATTCTTGATCTCTCCGGTGTAATAGTTGCCGTTAGGCGCACCCACTCCGATGCCCCTGATGCGGCCCTTTGCACCGGCCTCCTCTATGATCCTGCCGAGTCCTTCGGCAACAGTGGCTATGAAATCGTTGACATCTTCAGAGAGGGATGTCACTACAGTCTGCGCGAGAACGGTCCCGCGTGCATCGACGACACCGCACTTGGTGGTTGTCCCGCCGACGTCTATTCCGATAACGAGGTCTTTGTCCATATCCATATTTTTGGCAAGTTGAGACTTAATCTATCTTGATGTCCTTATTGACATTCCTGCTGCCCAGAAGCGCATAGTAGAGGATGTATGCAAGCATCGCAACCACAAGCCAGTAGCTTGGCATATAGCCTGCAGACTGAGCTATGCTGTTCTGGATGAGCGGCATGATGCCACCGCCGACAACCATCACCATGAAGATGCCGGAAGCCTGCTCGGTGTATTTGCCCAGGCCCTCGACGGTGAGGTTGAAGATGGCGCCCCACATGATCGAGGTGCAGAGGCCGCAGAGCACGAGGAAGAGAGCCTTCACAGGGACTCCGGATGCCATGAAGAATCCTCCGTCAACGCTGTATGCAGGAAGGCTCATAGTGGCACTCTTCGGGATGAAAATTGCAAGAAGGATGAATAAGATGGCCACTGAAGAAACGGATGCGAGCTGCACTTTGGTGCTGACCTTACCGCTGAGCACTGAGCTGCAGGCACGGCCGATCATCATCAGAAGCCAGTAAACGGCAGCGATTGCTCCTCCGATGGCGGCACCGTTGACGGCGATGCCCGCGCCTTTTGCGGAAGCGTCGGCGAGGTAGAAGTTGAGCTGGGCAGGGATGCCGATCTCTACGCCCACATAGAAGAAGATCGCAAGGGCTCCGAGAAGCACATGGCGGAATTTCCAGGCGCTTGACTCGTAAACTACATCCTTGCGCTCCTTTGCAGGCTCAGGAATCTTCACGAGGGAGATGATGACGAAGGAAACTGCAAACACGCCCATTGCGATGAAAAGAAGCGGGGCCACGTCAGACATTGCGGTGTCGGCAGTCACAGTACCGATGAGGGCTCCGGTAAGGAGCGGGGTGAGGGTACCGGTGAGGGAGTTGAAAGTACCTCCGATCTGGATGTACTGGTTGCCCTTGTTGCCGCCGCCTCCGAGGATGTTGAGCATCGGATTGACGACGGTGTTGAGCATACATACGCAGAAACCGCATACGAATGCACCGAGAAGATAGACGTAGATCGCCGAGCCTCCGAGGAAGGAAAGGCTGGAAATCCACTGGATGGCCACTCCTACGAAACCTGTCGCAATGGCTATGAGCGTGGTGCTCTTGTAACCCACCTTCACAAGCATCTTGCTCGCAGGGATACCCATAAAGAGGTATGCGGCAAAGTTCATCATGTTACCCATCATCCTGGACCATTCGTACTGATTGCCCCAGATGTTGCCGAAAGGCGCAGCCATATTCGTGACGAACGAAATCATGGCGAATATGAAGCACATCGTTACGACGGCTACCATATTTGTTTGGTTCTTGCTCATTTTGATTATTGTTTTGATTGATTGTCGTGGTCAGTTCCGGTCCGTGCATACTGCTACGCACGAATCACGCAAATATACAAAAAAACTGTCAATTGCTTTGCGAGATGTTCACCGTGGCCCTGAAACTGTCGATGCAGCACATCATGGGAAGGTCCGGACGGCTGGAAGTGAGGGTGAGGTCGATGCTGTCAAATTCGCCGAGGGACGACAGGTCCACCTTCTCCCAGTTGATGAGCACCTTGGAGCCCTTGGTATCGTACCTTGCGAGGTCACAGGACACCGAGGCCTTGCTGCTTCCGCTTTTATTGGCAGTGAATGTGAGCGTGAGATAGTCCCCTGTCGTGAACGGCTCGAAGGTGTCGTCCCCGTAGAGCATCAGGTTGGCGAGGAGGTTGGTGTTGCATACATGGACGTAATTGGCAACAGCCTGTCCCTGATCGCTCTGTATGAAGATGATGTCGTGCTCCGGCATCAGGCTTTCGTCGGAATTCTGGGTAAATACTGCAAAGCCTTCCGAATAGTAGGCTCCGGTAGTGTCGCTGACGCAGTACTGCGACCTTGTGACGTGTCCCGGTTCGATGACGGGATCGCAGAGGATGGACACGGTGAAACCGCCGCCGAACTGTTCCTTGTCATCAAGCTTTGAATTGAAAACCATGGAGTTGCCGCAGATGACATAGGATTTGTTGTAGATGCTGTCCGGATTATGCTCGGCAAAATCGGACCATTCGAAATCACAGTCGGCCACATAGGTGGTATGGTAATCGCCGTCAAGACAGGAGGTCAGCAGGGCGAGCACCGCCATTACAAAAAGGATTGTAGTTTTCTTCATTTCCAATCAATTAAATAAACATGCTTTCGCTTGCATCAACCGTGCCGACAAATTCGGCAGGGCCTTCAAGCCATATGTCGCGGAATTCCCCTCCGCAAGGGGTAAATGACACTTTGAGCGGGGCAATGCGTGCACGGACAGGCACCGTCACAGGAGCGCTTTCAGAAGAGGCACGGCCCGGGGCTTCAGATTCAACATAAACTCCTTTGTACCAGGATGCTATGGCGCTTGCCACTATGCCCGTGCCGCAGGCGAGGGTCTCCCCTTCCACGCCCTTTTCAAAGGTGCGCACCCTGATAGAGGAAGCATCGCGGGAGACGAAGTTGACATTGGTACCCTGCGGGGCAAACCTGCTGTCGTGGCGAAGGCGCGGGCCCAAGGAGGCGACATCTGTCTTTTCCACATCGTCCACGAAACGGACAAAATGCCTTGTGCCGGTGTCCAGGAAGCAGCCGTCCCCATATTCATCGATTCGGGACACGTCCTTCATCTTCAGCCTGATTACGAACCGGTCCCCGTCGCGCGAGACGACCGAGGCTTCGTGAAGGCCGTCGGCAGCCTCGAAAGTGAAATGTCCAAGCCCGAGAAGGGCTGCGAAAGCGACAATGCACCTTCCGCCGTTTCCGCACATCATCCCGGTGGAGCCGTCGGGGTTGTAGAACACCATCCTGAAATCGTGCATCCCACTGTCCTCGAGCAGCATCAGCCCGTCCGCCCCGAAGCCGGTGTGGCGGTCGCAGAGCCTGCGCACAGCCCCGCTGTCAAGACGGATATGGCCGTCACGGTTGTCGGCTACCAGGAAATCATTCCCGGCGCCGTGGCATTTGTGGAATATCATTGCAGTTCCTCCTGAAGCAGTTTTCCGAAAAGGACGAGGCCCTCCTCTATCTTCTGCGGCGACATGAATGAGAAATTGAGCCTCATGGTGTTGCGTGCGCTGCCGTCGCTGAAGAAGAAGCAGCCTGCCACATAAGCCACTCCGGCGGCAAGGGCTTTGTCATAGAACCTCACGGCGTCGAAGCCTTCCGGAAGTGTGAGGAAGAGGAAAAGCCCTCCCTCCGGACGGGTCCAGGACACTCCCCGGGGCATATTTTCTTCGAGAAGGCGGAGCATCAGGTCGCGCTTGGACCTGTAGAGCGCCTTGGTCTTTTCAAGATTGGCATCGAGCATCCCGCTGCCCATGAACCGTGCTGCCACATACTGGTCAAACACCGGAGGGCAGAGGTCGAGGCTCTGCTTGCACACATAGATCATGTCCAGCAGCTTCGGGTCGGCAATGATCCAGCCCAGCCGGAACCCGGGAGCGAAGATTTTCGAGAACGAGCCCAGATGAAGCACCCTGTCAGGTGCCATCGAGTACATCGTGGCGACAGGTTCCCCGCTGTAGCGCAGCTCCCTGTAGGGGCAGTCCTCAACTATCAGGAAATCATATTTTTCCGCAAGCTCCACCAGGATCCTGCGCTCTGCGAGGGTAAGTGTCTCGCCGGAAGGATTCTGGAAATCGGGGATCATATAGAGGAACTTTATCCTTTTTCCGCTGCCGATACATCCTCTAATGGCGTCTTCATATGCCTTCCTGAAGTCCTCCGGACTGTCTTTGTGGGGCACTCCCACTATGTCGGCACGATAGGACCGGAATGACTGGATGGCACCGAGATAGGACGGATTGGAGGTCAGCACCACGTCGCCCGGGTCCACGAGAACCCTTGTGCAGACATCGATGCCCTGCTGCGAGGAGGATGTGATCTGCACCCTCTCCACAGGCACTCCGTAGCGCCGCGATATCACTTCGCGAAGCTCGGGGACTCCCTGGGTGGCACCGTACTGGAAAGCCTTCCCCCCCTGCTCCGCAATGACTGACTGCATTATCGCACCCATCCCATCGAGCGGGAAGGTCTCGGCCGAAGGATAGCCTCCGGCAAACGAATATATGGACGAAAGGTCCACCTTCTTGAAAATCTCCCTTACCGGGGACCTGAAGAAGGAATGGGTATCTTCGGAAAAAAAGCTGGCGTAATCCATTATCTCAGAATATCTTCAAGCTCCACTGACGCACTTGTCCTGCCGTCGCGGTATTTCACTATTACCGGGCAATAGACATGCACCCCTTCTCCGGCGCCTGGACCTTTCCTTACAGGACGGCTTCCCGCCACCACGACAGCACCGGCAGGCACTATCATCCTTCCGAGGCTGTCAGGGCGTATCCATTCCCCCGAGACGGCATCGTAAAGCGGAGTGGACCTGTTGATTACAACTCCTGTCCCGAGCACGCACCCTTCACGGAGAATGGTGCCTTCATAGACTCCGCAGTTGCCGCCGATGAAGACATCGTCCTCGACGATGACCGGCAGGGCGCCCACAGGCTCGAGGACACCCCCGATCTGGGATGCCGCGGCGATATGGACTCTCTTTCCGATCTGGGCGCAGGAGCCCACGAGGGCGTGGGAATC
Organism: uncultured Bacteroidales bacterium; assembly: GCA_945868745.1. GTDB lineage: Bacteria > Bacteroidota > Bacteroidia > Bacteroidales > UBA932 > Cryptobacteroides. The sequence goes on along the minus strand of CAMBMK010000020.1, from coordinate 9,798 downwards.
TACCATTGTACCCTCATCGACATAAGCCCCGATGTTGATATACGAAGGAGGCATCACGATTACGCCTTTTGCAAGATACGCTCCCCTTCTGACGGATGAGCCGCCCGGCACGATGCGCACCCCGCTTTCTACGGAAAACTGTCTCACCGGCACCGTGTCCTTGTCGAAGAACGGAAGGCTGCCGACAGACATGTCCGTGAGCACCCCGCAGCGGAAACCGCTCAGAATCACTTCCTTGATCCAGGCATTGACGGTCCACTCGCCGTCGGCGCCGCGCTCGGCTACCCTTATTTCGCCCCTTTCGAGACGGTCCACGGTGTCGTGGAATCTGCTGAGTTCCTCTGTCATAGCGAGCCTATTACCTGTTTCATTGCTTCGAGGGTGGAGCCGGTTGCAGGCGTCAGTGGAAGCCTCATCTCACTGGTGCAGAGGCCCATGACGGAAAGGCCGCCCTTCACCGGGATAGGATTGCTCTCAAGCGTGCACGCCTTGAAAAGCGGATGGAGCTTCTCCTCCAGCTGCTGTGCCTCCTCCGTGCGTCCCTGCGCAATTGCGTGTACAAGGCCCGACACGAGGTCAGGGGCTATGTTGGATGCCACGCTGATGAGCCCGTGTGCACCTCCGTCCATCAGGACCTTGGTCTGGTCATCGTTGCCGCTCAGCACCGAAAAGCCTTCCGGAGCGCAGCGGACAATCTCGAGGACCTGGTCCACATTGCCGGAAGCCTCCTTGACGGCCACAATCTTAGGATTGCGGGCAAGACGGAGCGTGGTCTGCGCAAGCATATTGGTGCCTGTCCTTCCCGGGACATTGTAGAGCACTATCGGTTTGTCGCTTTTCTGCGCTACAGTCTCGAAATACCTGTACAGGCCCTCCTGGGTAGGTTTGTTGTAGAACGGCACCACCACGAGATAGCCGTCGGCATCCGAGAGGAGCTCCATATTCCTGAAGGTACCCGCAGGAGAGTTGGAACCGACTCCCACAAGTATCGGCTTTCCGCCGGAAAGCTGCCTTGTGATGGAGAGCAGCCTGACCTTTTCTTCATCAGTAAGACAAGGGGTCTCGGCGGTAGTCCCCAGCGGCACAAGGAAGTCCACTCCGGAAGAGACTTGCCTGCGCACAAGCGCTTCATAACTCTGCCAGTCCACCTCCCCATCCCTGAACGGGGTGACCAGCGCAGTTCCGCAACCAGTAAATCCAATCATAAGTATATTATTTTTCGCTCAAAATCAAATCCTTGAAATTATGCACGCCGGAAAGGCCCTCGGTCATGAGGGCGGCCGTCACTGCTCCCTCCGCAAGTCCCCTGCGCGAAAACGCCTCGTGCTCAAGGGTGAGGCGGTCGTTGAGGCCCTCAAATCCCACGGTATGGATGCCGGCAATCTCGCTTGCCCTGATTGAAGCAATCTGGGTGCGCGGCTCTCCGATATGCTTTTCCACGTCGGCGGCAAGCGTCAGTGCAGTGCCGCTCGGGGCATCAAGCTTGTGGATATGGTGCTTTTCGACGATGTAAGGGGCATATCCTCCGGCCTTTGCAAGCACCGAAGCTGCCTTTTCCACGGCCGCCGACAGTGCGATGACGCCTATGGAATAGTTGGAGGCCCAGATGAGCGGTGTCCCGCATTTTTCGAAATACGCAAACACCTCATCCTTGATGTCATACCATCCGGTAGTGCCCACAACTGCCGCCCTGAAGTTTTCGGCTATGCTCCTGTAATTGGCCCTGAACGCATCCGGGGTGGTAAAATCTATGCAGACGCATTCCGAGGCGACAGCCTTGTCAAATGCTGCGATGTCCTCGCTCCATCCGGCATACTCCACATTCTTTTCCCCGAGTATCCCTTCTATCATACGGCCCATCTTACCGTAGCCGCTTATCACAACTTTTACCATCTTATATTTCAGACAATATCATTCTTTTCCTGCCGTGCGGTCTTTATGAAACGGCCTTCCGACCCTCTTCCGGGTTGAACAGCTTTCCGTGCAGGGCCGCCACGGCATCCTTCACTTCCGTCCTGTCAACGACTGCGCTTATACTCTGAAAGTCAGCTCCTTCCGCAATCATATACACTTTGGCCGACTCCACTATGAGGGCGGACAGTCCCGGTATGCGCGCCACGTTGCGCCCCACGATGCTCAGCTGGGACCTGTCCCTGGAAAGGACGGTCCTGTAGTCCCCGGAGATTGCCTCCACCGCCTTTGAGAGGCCTTCCTGCCCCGTCTCGAAGGTAAGCGACACCTTCTGACCGCTGCAGCCGACAATCTGCGGCTCGACCCCGTAGAGGCGCAGGCTGTCCATTATGGTCCCCAGCATACGCGCGGTCCCCGTCATGGCATCGGAGAACACCTCCAGGAAATCGATTTCCGTAAAGAATGCCACCGATTTGGCTCCGTCCGCAGTGTCTGCCGCGGAGGTTACCCACGACCCGTCCCCTTCGGGATTCATTGTATTCATAACCCTGATAGGGATGTTTTTCATCCTGGCCGGCCCCATTGTCAGGGGATGGAGCACCCTCGCTCCGAGATGTGCCATCTCTGCAGCCTCATCATAAGACACGGCTTCAATACGCTGTGTATCAGGCACCACCCTCGGGTCTGCCGTACGGATTCCGTCCACGTCTGTCCAGATTTCAACCCTTTCGGCATCGAGGGCCATTCCGAGAATGGCCGCAGTGAAATCGGAGCCCTCAAATCCCAGCACGGTGGTCCAGCCTTCCGGAGTGGATGCTATGAATCCCTGCGTAAGCACGATGTCAGCACCCCTGGATGCCTCACCTATTTCCCTGCGCACATTGGCCCTGGTGGTCTCGAGGTCCGGACGGGCACCCATATAATTGGAATCGGTGATGACCATTTTCCTTGCGTCGGCCCAGTTGCAGATTATGCCTTTTTGGTTCATCGCGGCGGCAACTATGGTCGAGGAAAGCAGTTCTCCGGTCGAGACTATGCGGGCGCGGCTTCTCGGGGACAGCTCCCCTATCTGGCAGACTCCGTCAACAAAGCTCTCCAGCGACCCGAAAAGCTGTTCGAGCCTTGCCGAGGCACTTTCGAGAATCTCCCCTTCCAAAAGGGATGCGCAGAGGTCAAAATGCCTGCGGCGAAGCTGGCCAAGCAGCTCCTGCACCCTCTGGATATTCTGATTTTCAGCAGTTTCGGCAATTTCGACAAGCATCCTTGTCACCTTTGCAAGCGCAGATACCACCACAACCGGTTTTTCGCGCAGCCTTGTCGAGACAATGGAGATGACCCTTGAGATTGCCTCCTCATTCTGGACGGAGCTTCCTCCGAATTTCATTACTATCATAACGATTTGCTCCTGAAGATTTCAACATACAAAGATACGGCTTTTTCGATTTCGCTGATGCGCACGTATTCATCTGCCGTATGCGCCACGGTGATCGAGCCCGGTCCCACTAGGGCACGGTGTACAAACCTGCCGAGCTGCGGGGCGTCGCTTCCGAACGACACGACGGTCTTTTCCGCCCGGGGGATTGTGTAATAGTCCATCGGTGCATCTCCCCCGTGTGCAGTCACGGATATCTCTTCGCTGCGGAAAGATTCCATTACTGCGTTTACCGCGGCTGCGCTTGCGCCGGTAGTCCTGAAATAGATCCTGAACGAAAGGGACGGGCTGAGGATGTTCTGGGGGTTGTCACTCGACAGTTTGCCGATGTTCCACACGGTTTCGCCGAGCACGGGGTCCACGGGGAAGGCGGTCCGGCGGAGCCTGCAGACCATATCCACAAATATGTCCACGGCACTTTTTCCGAGATGGGGATAACCCGAATGGCATGGCCTCCCGGTGATGGCCACAGAGAATGACGCTGTCCCCTTGCTGGCTGTAACCATCTTTGTGTCAGTAGGTTCGCCTACTACCACAAGGTCCCCTCCACCGCAGTCGCGTGTCCAGGCCTTTGCCCCGAACGAGCCGGTCTCCTCCCCCGCCAGGAGCAGCAGCGCAAACCCGGTTTCACCCTGGGCTTCAAGCACTTTGCAGGCCTCAAACATGGAGAAGATCTGCCCTTTGGCGTCGCAGCTTCCCCTTCCGCGGACAATGTCTCCGTCGATTGAAGGTGGTATGTACGGAGGAACGGTATCGAGATGGGTGCAGAACCAGACCTGCGGTTCGCCCCAGGTCAGAAGAAGATTGAGCGTACCGTCCCCGACCTCGAAGGTCTGCACCCGGTTTGACGGAGTCTTGAGACGGTCAGCCAGCAAAAGAGCGAATCCCCTTTCCTTTCCGGATGTGGAATCCACTCTCAGCATATCCATAAAAAGATCGAGATCCAACATTGTAATGCCTACCAGCTTCGCAAGTTTCAAAGATACTACAACTGCCCAACTTTAGCAAACGGGAGGGCAAAAACTACCTGAAAAAACGTCCGATGACCGGAAGTCCCGAAAGCGGGAAATCCTTTTTGATGATGTAGGCGGCAAACAGCGCAAGCAGCACGGTATTGACAAGGACTGCAGGAAGGGTCCCGAGCAGCCTGTTGGCTGCCGTCATCCCCGCAAAGAGCACGGCGGCAATGAGCACATAGGCTCCCATACTGCCGAGCGGATAGTCGATAGGATAGTATTTCCTGCCTACGAAATATGACAGCAGCATGGCCGTTGCATAGCCGCAGAATCCGCCCCAGGCGCACGCCATATAGCCGTACCTCGGCACGAACAGCACATTGACCAGGATGAGCACAAGGCATCCGGCGCCGGAGAAAACCGCGCCCCAGACAGTCTTGTCGGTGAGCTTGTACCAGAATGAGAGGTTGAAATAGATGCCCATCATTATTTCGGCGGCCATCACTATCGGCACAACCCTGAGTCCCTCCCAGTAGCCGCCCTGGATGATGTAGCGGAGGATGTCCATATAGGCGATGACACAAAGAAAGGCAAGCAGGGTGAAGATAAGGAAATACTTCATCCCCTTGGCGCAGGTCTCCTTGCTGTCGCGCTGCTTGCTCCCGGCAAACACAAACGGCTCATAGGCATAGCGGAATGCCTGCGTTATCATTGCCATGATCATCGCGATTTTGCTCGCTGCCCCATAGATCCCGAGCTGTGCGGAAGCGTCCTCCGCCTTGCAGAGATACGGGAAGAGGATTTTGTCGGCTGTCTGGTTGAGGATGCCGGCTATTCCGAGAAGCAGGATAGGCCAGCTGTAGGAGAGCATTGACTTTATGAGTTTCCAGTCGAAATATCCGCCTTCGCCGCCGTTTCCGAACAATGCCGCACGCATCTCCTTTATAAAGAAAAGTCCGGTGAATGCAGTGCAGAAAAGATTGATATAGAACACATAACCTACTCCCACCTCCGGATTGTAGATCCGCAGGACGCTTTCCGGAGACTTTTCTTGGAGGTCCGGCAACAGGACGAAGAACACAATGTTGAGGGCTATGTTGAGGGCTATGAAAAGCAGCTTCAGGGCAGCGAATTTCAGTGGTCTGTTGCTGTAGCGCAGATAGGCGAAAAGTATGCACTGGAAGGCGTCCAGGGCCACCACTATTGCCATTGTCCATACCCAGGAAGGGTGGTCCGGATAGCCCATGAAGCCTGAAAGCGGACCTATGAATGCAAACACCAGGGCGATGAAGAGAAGGGATGTCGAGGCGACCATCCTTGTGACCGTCGCAAATACCTTCTTGGGATCAGCCCCTTCCTTGTTGGCAAACCGGAAGAATGTGGTTTCCATTCCGTAGGTCAGGAAGACCAGCAGGAGGGCCGTGTAGGCATATATGTTGGTGATGACTCCGTATCCGCCGCTGGCTGCGGAGATGCGGTAGGTATAGAGGGGTACCAGAAGGTAGTTGAGAAACCTTCCTATGATGCTGCTGAGGCCGTAGATTGCGGTGTCTTTTGCAAGTGATTTGAAATTGGCCATATAGAAGCTGTTTTCCCTTGAATTTTTTGCCGGGACAAATATAGCATTAACGCGGAACACATCAAAACGCAAAAGCGGATTTGGGATATCCGGACGATGCAAAAAAAAGGTGCCGCGGCTGCGGCACCTCCGGTATCATGGAGTGGGACAGGCTTAGAAGCTGTACTTCACTGAGATCATCATGTTCCAGGTGGAGAAGATGTTGTTGTACTTGTTCCAGGTTGGAGCAGAGAAGGTATAGGTGCCTGCTGCTTTGTCCCAGGTGAGGATCTGGTCCTTCTTGAGCTGCTTGGTATTGCCCCAGGAGTCATTGATAAGGTTTGCGACATTGTTGATGTCAGCGGAGATCTGGAGGGTATGAACCTGCTTTGCAGTAGGGATCATGATGTCCTGAGCAATCTTCACGTTGAAGCGGCTCTGCCAAGGCATTACGATTCCGCCACGCTCTGCATACTCACCGCGGTGGTTCTTTGCATAGCTGTCGGTCTGGAGGAACTTCTTGAACTCTGCCTTGTTCTCCTCGTCAGCGAACGGCATTGAAGCGAGCTCTGCATCTGTAGGAAGGTATGCGAGGCTGATTGCACCGCCGTCTCCGGTAAGGCTGTTCATATAGTCACCGCTCTTGCTGCCGATTGTATAGGAGTACCTTGTGTAAGAGTAATTTCCTACATAACCATGGTTGTAGCCCTCGTAGAAGAGGCTGATGGTGGTAGCAAGGTTCTTGGTCTCCCTGATCCTGTAGCTTGCGCTGGCGATGAGACGGTTAGGGGATACATAGGTACCGTAGCCGAGTTCAGGAGTCTTGGAACCGTTGACGTTGTAGGTCATCGTGTTGTAGGCTGAAGTGATCTGGTCGCCGACTGCATCGCTGAGCACCTTGGACTTGCTGTAGGTGTAGGCTGCCATAAGGGAGAGGCCGAACGGGAAGTCCTTGGAGAGCTGTGCGGTGAGGGAGTAGTAATAACCGTGGAGGTCGTTTACATTGTAGATGAGGTATGGGTTGACAGTCTTTCCGAGGCTGTTCTTTATGCCCTCGCTCTTGAATGACTTGCGCTTTTCAGGCTCGCCAGGCATCTGTACGCCGTCGACTTCTGCAAGACCGAGCTTGTCAACATACACTGAAGTGAGGTCGTAGTTGTAGATTCCTTCGAGGGTACCCTTGATGCCCCAAGGCAGACGGAAATCGGCTGCGAGTGATGTCTTCCAGGTGGTAGGCATCTTGAGCTTCTTGTCAAGGACGGTGGCTGCGGTAGGAGCGTAGAGGTCCTGGGCCTTGAATGAGCCGCCGTAGAGGTCCTTGAGGATATCGTCAACATTGGTGTGGAACTTAGGAGCGCCAGTGCCGTCGGTAGAGATGAACTGGGCCTGGAGGCAGTTGCTGTTGCCGGCTACGGATACGATCCACACGAACGGGATACGTCCGGTGTAGATACCCGAACCTCCGCGGAGTACAATGCTGCGGTCCTTGAGCACATCCCAGTTGAAGCCGATACGAGGTGAGATGTTGACACGGCTCATAGGCATGTCTGAGGTCTTGTGACCGTAGAGTGAGCTGTTAGGATTTGCATTTGCAAGTGCGGTGAACTCCTTGTTCTCGTTGCCGTCGATTTCAGGATAGACCGGGAGCTCGAAGCGGAGACCTGCAGTGAGCTTGAAGTAGTCGCTGAAGGTTACCTCGTCCTGGAGATACCAGGAAGCCTGCATATAGTCGAATGCAGGATATACCTGCTTGAGGTCGTCACGGTTGGAGTGGGTGATTGCGAATGCAACCGGAGTAGCGTTGTTCTTGAAGCTATCCCATGAATCGTAAACATAGTATCCGAGACCGCCCTGCATGAAGCCGTTCTTGGTGTTGTTGTACTCAAACTGGAGACCGCCGATGATGTTGTGGATGCCCATACGGTAGCTGAGCTCGTCGGTAGCAACGATGGTGTTGACATCGCGGAGGTTGCCGTAGGTGAACGGGTCAGGACCGAATGAGGTGATGACCGCACGGGTGTCATTGCCGTCAACCACAGTATTCTCGAGGATATCGACAGTAGGGAAGTTTCCGCCCTCGAAGCTGCGAGGCTCGTACTGGTGTGACCAGGTCACACGGAAGAGGTTGTTGAGACGGCCCTCCATGAAACGGGAGTTGAGCTCTGCTGCGAGAGACATGAAGTTCTGCTCCTGATAGTAGCGTGAGCTCTCGAAGAACTGGGCATACATGGAGGTACGGCCGTAGTTGTTCCTGTTATACGGGTTAGGGCTGATAGGATTGACAGAGCTTGAAGGGGCGTTGGAGTTCTTGTTCATCGTCTGGCTGTAACGGACATTGAACCTGTGGTTGTCGTTGATGTTCCAGTCGAGACGGGCAAGGAACTTCCAGTCCGGAGTCTTGAGGGAGTATCCCTGGTAGCGTCCCGGGTTATAGCCGTACTCGCTTGCGAGATAGCTCTTTACTTCTTCCATGAATGCCTCGGTAGGACGCACGTACTGAGTGCCTTTGCCCCACGCCTGGCTGTCGTTTTCACGAACCCTGTAAGATGAGCCCGGACGGTTGTCGAGGGCATACTCGAAGTTCACGAAGAGGAAGAGTTTGTTCTTTACGATCGGGCCTCCAACGGAGATGCCGGTCACGTTGTCGAGATAGTCTGACTTGCTTACATCATTGCCGTCAACCTTGTATCCGGTGATCTTGTCGGACTTGTAGTAGTTGTAAACGGATGCGTGGAAGTCGTTGGTACCGCTCTTGGTCACAGCGTTGATTGCACCGCCGGTGAAGCCGGACTGGCGTACGTCGAACGGAGTGATGTTGATGCTCATCTGGTCGAGAGCGTCGAGAGAGATAGGGGTACCGCCGGCAGGAAGGTTGGAACCGATACCGAATGCGTTGTTGAATGCGGCGCCATCGACAGTCACATAGGAAGAACGGTAGTTTCCGCCACCGACTGCAAGACCGTTGGAAGTAACGGATGCCTGAGGGGTGAGCTTGAGTACGTCGTTCATCGTACGGTCAGCTGTAGGAAGGGCGTTCATTGTCTTCTGGCTGACGGTGGTACCTGCGCCTGAACGCTGGATGTTCATTGAAGAGAGGTTGCCGTCGGCTACGAAGACTGCTGCATCGAGGCCGAGGGACTCTACGGTTAGAGTTGCGTTGACAGTAACTACTTCTGTAAGAGGCGCATAGACTTCAGTGAATTCGACTTTCTGATAGCCGAGCATCTCTACTGAAAGGGTGTAAGGACCACCCGCAACGACCGAGTTGATACGGTATGAACCGTTGGCGTCGGTCACAGTGTAATAGTTGGAGCCTGTCGGAGTGTATGTGGCGATGACTGCGGCACCTGCTACAGGGCCCTCAGCGTCAACAACACGTCCAGCAATCGATGATGTCGTAACCTGAGCGTTTGCGACAACTCCCGCAACAAGTGCAATTGCTGCGAGAACCAGATTTTTGATAGACTTGCTCATAAATATTAAATGAGTTATTAAATAGGTGAATGATTCAAAACAAGTTTCGTATCGTCCGGGCGCAAAGATAAGACAGTTTTTTGATAAAGCGAAAAGATAAAACAATTTACAACGAAATTATAACGATTTCGTAATAAAAAAGTTCGAAAGAATTTCGATTTAGTATTTGCTATAATGAAAAAATGTGTATATTTGTAGCCTTGAAACTGTGGAGAGATTTGTTTGCTTGCAACCACGTTAAAAAATGCTAAAAATTTTCATATCGATGTTTTTTGTGTTTTGAGACGGCTCCGCAGTAAATTATAATAGTGCGGGCCTTTTTTATTTGTTGCCAGAAACGACCTGCCTACGGCGTTGCGTTCAGCAGGGCGCCATCAGGCGCCGTGGCGGAACGTCAGCAAGATTTTCTTTGAAAATCGCAGCAGTGGAGCCACCGGCCGGAGCGTAGCACAGGCCGTGTGCCCCTG
>CAMBMK010000019.1 GCA_945868745.1 uncultured Bacteroidales bacterium | reverse complement strand
CTCCGCAAGCTTGCTTGCAGGGAGGTCGGAATATGAAAAAGCGAGGCTGACTGAAAAGATCCTTTTTAGTCAGCCTCGTATTCAAAACTTCCCGGGGAAGACTATTTCACCCCGAAGGCGTAGATGATTGCCTGCTCAAAGACTTCGCCCGCACGAAGGACTGTCGAAGGATAGTCCGGATGGTTAGGCGAATCAGGGAAATGCTGGCACTCGATGGCCACGGCGTCGTAGTCGTGATACTCCGCACCGCCCTTTCCGGCAGGACATCCTGTCACCCAGTTGCCGGTATAGATCTGCACGCCCGGCTGCGTCGTAAACACCTCAAGCACCCTTCCGCTCTCCTCTGAATAAAGCTCGGCTGCCCTCTGGAGCTGTCCAGGCTCATATCCGTCAATGACATAGCAATTGTCGTAGCCCTTGCCGTACTTCAGGGCAGGGAAGTCTGCAAACAGGTCCTGTCCCAAAGGTTTCGGATTGGTGAAATCCATAGGTGTGCCTGCCACCGGCTCCGAATCGCCCACCGGGATAAGAGTCTCATCAGTAGGCAGATACTCCGAAGCATTGAGGGTAAGAAGATGGCCCTTGATGTCACCCTTCATACCGTTGAGGTTGAAATAGGCGTGATTTGTCAGATTGACCACGGTATCCGCATCTCCCTGGGCTGTAAACGTGAGCTTAAGGGCGCAATCCTCGTCCCACTCATAGCGGGCCACAACCTTCAGATTGCCGGGATATCCCATCTCCCCGTCCTCCGAAAAATACATGAACTCCACTGCCTCCCCGTCGATCCTGCTGTCCCAAACCTTGTTCTGGAAGCCATGTGGACCTCCGTGAAGATGGTTCGGCCCGTTGTTGACAGGCAGCTCATACTCCTTGCCGTTCAGGGAAAAGCGGCCCTTCGCAATACGGTTGGCATATCTGCCCGGGCATTTTCCGGCGCACGGACCGTCTGCAAAATACGAATCGGGACTGTCGTAGCCCAGCACGACATCGGCGAGCGCCCCGTCCCTGTCCGGAACGGTGATGCCCACAATCGCTGCACCTACGCTGCCCAGGGTAACGCTGGCACCCTTCGAATTGGTAATGGTATATTTCCAGATTTCCTTGCCGCACGGGGCGGTACCCCAAAGAATTTTCTTGATTTCCATATTTATGTGGTTTAAATGGTTTCCTGACCCGGGTTCCGCAAATGCTAATAATCCAGACTGTCGAGCCACGCCAGCACCTTCTCCGCCGGAGCATCCTTCATCACAACGGTCTTGTCCCCGTCCAGAAGGTACAGTGAAGGAATCGCACGCACATTGTAGGTAATGTCCTGCCTGATGGTCCCCGACTGGTCATAGCCGTTGTACCAGGACTCGGGATAATTGTCCACATATGCCCTCCAGGCATCGGTGTCCTCGTCGATATAGACATTCACCACCGCGAGAAATCCGCTCCTGACCATCTGGGCAACCTTTCCGTCGGCCTTCAGCGCACTGATGATCTCTCCGCAGGCAGTGCAGCCCGGATTGCTGAAAAACAGCAGCGTGACCGGAGCCTGTATGCCGTAGAGAGTGTGCCTGCGGCCGTCCCTGTCGGTGAAGCCGAAATCGGCAGCCTTCGTCCCGACACTGTTGAGCGCGCACATCCTTGCGTCGCGCGCATATGCCGTCCTCATCCCCTCGCTCACAAATTCCGACTGCGAAAGCTTCTCCGCCCACGCCCCGTAGATATCTTCGTCCCTGACCGGGGAATTTGGGTTGTAGAGGTATTTCTCAATCAGTTCATTGGTCCGTCCGAAAATATTGGATGCGGTGTCACGCCTCTGCGCCCGGGTTACAAAGTTGAAAAGCGTCACGAGGTCTTTCCTCGCCTCGTCCTTGCGCAGCTCGGCCACAACGCTCGAAAACATCCCCACCTGCTCTTCGAAAACCTCGCTGTCCACTCCTGCAATATGAAGTGAATCACACAGATAACCTGCGGTAGTGTCCGCAAAGAAAGCGTTCCAGAAATTGGCTCCGATGTAGCTCAACCTCTCGCCGTCGTCCGACACAATCACGGGGACTTTCACGGTCCTGAACTCACGTGTCAGGGGAGCCCCGACCGGGACCTCCCGGGCCTGTTTCCTTCCGCCGCAGCCTGCCGCAAGAAGCACGGCCGCCGCCAATATCACAACGCGGCTACGCATAGGCATTCTCCGAAATCTGCGCCTCCGAGATGTTGATCATGAAGTCGCCCATCTTTTCGAGCTCGGCAACTATATCCATATAGAAGACACCCGTCTGGTAGTTGTACTGAGGATTCTCCTCGATGTTGAGGATATGCTCCTCGCGCAGATTGTTGCGGCATTCGTTGATATTGTACTCCGCATCCTGGGCGTTGCTGATGTCCTTGAGGTCGTAGTATGGGGTGCTGAGGTTGCGGATCATCACCTCGTATGCGGCGTCCACGAGGTCCATCATCCTGCCGAGCTTCTTGAGCTGCTCTTCGGTGAAACTCTTGCCGTGGTCTATCCTGCGCTGGACCATGCGTCCGATTGCCTCGCCCGAATCGCCCAGGGACTCCAGCTCTCCGATAATCTTGTACATGCCCTTGATGCGCAGCGAAGACTTTTCTGAAATCTCGCCCTTGCTGACTTCATTGAGATAGGAAGCGATCTCATACTCGATGCGGTCCGTAATGCCCTCATATTTGATGAGTTTCTCCCTTTCTTCGGCAAACTTGTCATTGTCGGTCTCATTGATTGCATTGCGCACATACCTGAAGCCCTTGCGGCAGATGGTGGCAAAATGGATGATTTCCTGCTTCGCCTCGTCGAGGGAAAGCTCCGCAGTGGAGAGCGGACCGCCGGCGATATATTTGAGCCTGTACACTTCCTCCTCGCCCTTCGACGGGATAATCCATGACACAACCTTCTCGATCTGAGGTATGAACCATATGAGAATCAATGTGTTGGTAATATTGAAAAGGGTGTGCATCGTGGTCACGCTATAGAGGAGCGAGGCCGCAATCCTGTCGGCGTTGGCCGTGTCCGTAAGGTCTGCATAGTTCGGGTCGAAGAGACCGAAGCTGCTCACCAGCTTCCCGATGAGGCTGAGGAACCACGGGAACACGCACAGAACCCATACCACACCGAACACGTTGAATACCGTATGGGCCATTGCAGCCCTCTTTGAAGCCGTATTTCCGACCGATGCCGCAATGTTGGCCGCTATTGTCGTTCCGATGTTCTCGCCCAGGATCATGGCTGCAGCCATATTGAATGGAATCACTCCGGTCGTGATGAGGAGCATGATGATGGCCATCGTCGCTGCGGAGGACTGGAAGCATATCGTGAGAATGGTTCCGAGGAGAAGGAACAGCAGCACGGACACATTGAGAGGTCCGAGATGGATGTCCGTCCACGCCTGGAGCACGCTCAGGTCGATGCCGTCCAGAAGGACGCTTGCCGTGGCCTTGAGCTTGGCAAATCCGATGAAGAACAGTGCAAATCCGATGATGATTTCACCCAAATCCTTGATTTTCTGATTTTTGCGGCTTTGCATCATCAAAAAGCCGAGAGCAATCAACGGGAATGAAATGGTGGAAATGTCGTAAGAGAAACCGAACACTGCCATTATCCACGAAGTCACGGTGGTACCGATGTTCGCTCCCATTATCACACCGATTGCCTGGGCAAGCGTGAGAAGTCCCGCATTGACGAAACTTACTACCATAATGGTGGTGGCGGTTGAGGACTGGATCACTGCTGTGACGCCCACGCCTGTAACGATTCTCTTGAACGGATTGGAGGTCATGGATGCCAGGAAAGACCTGAGTCCGTCACCGGCAACCTTCTGCAAGCCTCCACTCAAAAGGCTGAGGCCGAACAGGAACAGGGTTACGGCGCCCAGAAGGGTAAGAATCTGAATAAAAATCTGCATAGAAGACGATTAGTCGATATTAGGTATGCAAAAATAATAATTTTATATTTGTATTTCCAACAAAGGTTTGAGTTTGGGTACAAAAGGACGAGTGTATTTATTCAAAACAGCTTCCTTATGACCAGAAAAATGTTTGTGGCCATTGCGGCCTTTCTCATATCCGTCTGCGCCAATGCGCAATTCTATACCGACGGCGGCGATCCCGGGGCATTGCGCTGGTACAGCATTGATTCGCCCCATTACAGGATCATCTATCCCGAGGGCCTCGATTCGCTCGCAAGGGTATATGGCAGCCGGCTGGAGACATTCAGGATGCCCGTATCGCTTTCCTCCGGTCTGGTGCCCGGCAGCGCATACAGGTCCCGCACTCCGGTAGTCCTCCACGCCTACAGTACCGTCAGCAACGGTTCAGTGACCTGGACGCCGAAAAGGATGCAGCTTTATACCACCCCGCAGCCCTACAGGCCCGAGGCAATGCCGTGGGAGACAAGTCTCGCAGTGCACGAATCCCGCCACCTCTCCCAGATGCAGGCCGGCTACCGCAAGGTATTCCGCCCGTTTACCTGGCTTCTCGGCGAAATGGTGCCAGGTGCGGTTGCCGGAGTCTATCCCGGACTGATGTTTCTCGAGGGTGACGCCGTGGTTGCGGAGACGGCACTGACCGCTGCCGGAAGAGGAAGGAGCGCCGAATTCATGAATTATTATATGTCTGCGTTCGATGAGGGGGACTACCGCTCATTCTACCGTTGGCAGAACGGCTCGTGGCGCCATTATTCGCCAAACCATTATGCCGCAGGCTATATGGCCATTGCCGGGAAGCGCGTTTTCTTCAATGACCCGCTCTTTACACAGAGATATTTCGATAAGATTGCTGCCAGACCATTGAGGCTCAACCATTTCCGCAGGGAATACAAGAGGGGGACCGGTATGGGTTTCAATGCCGTTTTCGACTCCGTGATGGTCTCTTTCCACAATATCTGGGCGCAGGAAGCCCTGGAACGCATGCCGTTTACGGAGGCGCAGCCGCTCAAGGATGCTCCGCGGTGGTTTGAGGAATATGCCGGTGCGGTCCCTGTCGGGGATGACCTCTATGTCATTTCGTCCGGACTTGTAAGGGCGGCAGAATTGAAAAAAATCTCTCCGGACGGGACTGAGACCGTTGTGCGCCCGTTCTCGTCGTCCACGGGCAGGCTTTCCACGGGAGGGGGAGCACTGTGGTGGAGCGAGAGCATCAAGGACCCGCGCTGGAGCCTGGACCAGTCTTCGCGCATCCGCCGCATGGACCTTGAAAGCGGAAAAATCAGCGACCTTACAAAGGAGGGCCGGTATTTCAACCCGGTGCCGTCGCCGGACGCAACTTCAATTGCTGCCGTGCATTATCCTGTAAAGGGAGGGACTGCAGTGGTGGTGCTCGATGCAGGGTCCGGGGAGGAGACAGCCAGGATTGCCGCCCCCGACAGCCTTGCCGTCTATGAGGTCGTCTGGGTCGGGGGCAGTCTTGCCGTCAGCGGGATTTCTCCTCGCGGAAGCGGCCTGTACATCGCCTCCGAAAGCGGTTTCCGCACACTCCTCGAGCCTCAGCCGGTCAGCCTCCACAGCCTTTCCGAACATGACGGAAGAGTCATTTTCACAAGTGACCGCACGGGAGTGAACGAGATTTATTCGATAGATACCGGCGGCGAGCTTCTCCTCCAGCTCACCTCCACCCGGTACGGCTCCGCGGATGCCGTCTTCAAGGGCGACACCCTCTATTTCACATCTCTCACCCGGGAGGGCCGCCTTCTCTACCGGACCCCGTCGGACCGTCTCCTGTACCGCCCGGTGGAGTTTTCGGACATCCACAGTTACCCTGTGGCTGATGCACTTTCAGCGCAGGAAAAGGCCCTTGCGGGAGGTGAGCCCGTGCCGGATGCCGGGCCTGTTGCCTTTTCGGAGCCCGTGCGTTACCGCAAGGCACTCCATATACCGAACTTCCATTCCTGGGTGCCTTTCTATATCGGTTACAACGGGGACGGAATCGATGATGTGTCCGCATTGGGAGTCACGGGCCTGTTCCAGAACCATCTCGGGACAGCATCGGGCCTTTTAAGCTACGGCAACATCATGGACCAGGACGGGGGCGGGCGCCGCAATATGGTGCGTCTCCAGTTCTCATACACAGGACTTTACCCCGAAATCGAAATCAATGCCATTGTCGGAGACCGCCGGGCCTACCAGTATATGCGCCGCGCCACAGTTTACCGCGGGACCACCCTCTACAACCAGGTGACATATGATTTCAGGGACGCCGCCCATGCATCGGCCGATGTCAAAGTCAGCGTTCCGCTGTCGCAGAGCATCGGCGGCATCTCCAGGGGCATCACCCCGTCGCTCCGCTACTATATCTCCAACGATATGTATGACAGGTCCGATGTCAGGTCCAATCTCTATCCGATGCTTGGAGAGGACGGCTGGTTCCTGAGGACGTTCGGCGGCAAGACCACAGACAGGAATGTCCCGATGCAGCTTCTCACGGCTTCCGTGCGCGGATACATAATGCGCCCTATGGCTTCCTCCCGGGAATATCCCGGGCTCGGGGCCAGTGCGGAAATCGGCTACCAGGGCCGTCTCGGGCTCACCGACATCTATACTGCCGGAATATATGCCAATGCGGTCGGATACCTTCCGGGCATCGCCCCGTCGCACGGACTGCGCCTTTCCGCCCTTTTCCAGCACCGGCTCAGCGGAGACTGCCTCTTCGGGGAAAATGTGGTCAATACCTATCCCCGCGGCTTTGCCAATACCGACATAATGTCCTATTTTGCAGCATATTCCGACACCCAGATCCGGCTGACTGCGGACTACGCCCTCCCGGTTTACCTCGGGGACATAAGATGGCTCTCGCCGCTTGCCTACATAACCCATTTCATGGTGAAGCCATTCGGTGACATGACTCTGTTTACCGATGCCACCACGGGAGATCCCGGCAGACTCGGTAACATGGTCTGGACCGCCGGAGCGGAAATCACCGCGCGGATGTCCAATTTCCTCTGGATTCCTTTCGACACGACCATCGGCGTGAGGATAGGGTACAACGGTTCTCCGTCATACGGATTATCCTATGCCCTGGAGGACGGAATGCTCTGGAAGGAACGCCTCGGCGGCACATATCTGGGCTTTCTCTTCTCCATAGACATTTGACAGTATCGTCCGAAAATGCTATTTTTGCAGATTGTTCCTGACGGATTGCAGTTTCGGATTTGAGGAACCCGGTTTATGATGCTTTTGGAGATATTCGGTTTTATGAGCATGTCCATCGTGGACATTCTGGACATCCTTCTGGTTGCCCTGATCATTTTCGTGGTCATACGGTGGATTCACGATTCTCCGGCGATGAACATCTTTCTGGCAATCATATTCATATACTTCCTGATGATTGTCGTGGAGGCCCTCCACATGAAGCTGATGAGCAAGCTCGTGAGTACCTTCATCGATGTGGGCGTGGTCGCGCTCATTGTCATTTTCCAGCCGGAAATACGCCACTTCCTGATGAGGTTCGGAGCCGGGACGAAAATCGGTTCGAAGGGCCGCAAATTCTTCAATATGCTTTTCGGCGACAAGGAGTCGGCGGTGGACAACGAAAGTGTCAACGAGATTACCGAGGCGTGCCGTGTGATGGGACAGGAAAAGACAGGTGCGCTGATTGTTATTCCGCATCAGGTCAGCCTTGACGATATAGTGGGCACGGGCGACCGTATCGATGCCATAGTCAACAGGCGTCTGATAATGAACCTGTTCTTCAAGAATTCCCCGCTTCACGACGGGGCGATGGTCATCAGCGGCGACCGCATAGTGGCTGCAAGGTGCACCCTTCCGATAACCGACAGGAGCGACATCCCGGCCCGTTACGGGATGCGGCACAAGGCTGCGATAGGCATCACCGAGCAGAGCGATGCAGATGTGATTGTGGTGTCGGAGGAAACTGGCGGGATTTCATTCGTGAAGGAGGGAAAATTGACTCCTATCAACAATATCAATGAACTGAAACTGCTCCTTGGAGCGGCTATTTCGGGATTGGGCGGAAAAGATGGACAGCAGGCTTGAATCCATACTCGGTTTTGACCGTGTCCGCAAGTCCATTGCGGACAGATGCAGCACGGAGTATGCCGTGGACAGGGTGGAAAACGAAGAATTTTCGTCTTCCGCCGCCGAGATCATGCACAGGCTTTCCCTGACTGACGAGATGAGGATGATCGTGATGTTTGAGGATTCTTTCCCGAGCAACGGCTATATCGACTGCGTGGGCTTCCTCGGTGTACTGCAGGCGGACGGGGCCAATATCGACCTCCTGTCCCTCGGAAAGCTCAGGACAATGCTCGACACCCTAAGGCGCATCACCGATTTTTTCTCCCGCATCAAGGACGGGGTGTATCCGTCGCTCAAGAAGATGACAGGCGGCATCATGGCCTTTCCGGAGGTGTCACGCCGCATAGATACGATTCTCGAAAAATTCGGCAATGTCAAGGACACCGCTTCAGATACCCTCTACGATATCAGGAAGCAGCTTCGGGAAAAGGAGAGCGCGGTTTCGAAAGTGGCCAACAGGATTCTGCGCCAGGCGCAGCAGGACGGCATTGTGGACAGCGACGCGCAGGTCTCGATGAGGGACGGCAAGATGCTCATTCCGGTCAACACTTCCAACAAGAGGAGGCTCGGGGGCTTTGTCTATGACGAGTCGGCCTCAGGCAAGACTACATTCATCGAGCCGGCGGAGGTGATTGAAATTGAAAATGACATAGCGCAGCTGCGTTTCGACGAGATGCGCGAAATAGCACGGATACTGTCGGAGTTCAGCGATTTTCTGCGCCCTTATGTGCCTGACCTGCTGGACGGTGCAATCTGCATCGGAGAGCTGGACTTCATAATGGCGAAGGCCCAGGTGGCCCTCGACTATATCGCGGGGATGCCTGTGGTTTCCGTCGAAGGGGAGGTGAGCCTGCGTAAGGCACGTCATCCCCTCCTTGAAAAGACTCTCGCTTCCGAGGGCAGGAAAATAGTTCCGCTTACCGTCACGCTCACCCCGGAAAAGCACATCCTTCTGATCTCCGGGCCCAATGCCGGAGGAAAGTCCGTGTGTCTCAAGACTGTAGGCCTTCTGCAGTATATGTTCCAATGGGGGATGCTGATTCCCACGTCGGAGACTTCCGAGATGATGGTGTTCGACAGGATAATGGTGGACATCGGGGACGGCCAGTCGATTGACAATGACCTCAGTACGTACAGCTCGTTCCTTGTGCAGATGAAGCATATGCTCCAGGAAGCCGACAACCGTACCCTGGTGCTGATAGACGAGTTCGGCTCGGGGACCGAGCCTGCCGCCGGAGGCGCCATTGCCGAGGCAATCCTCGGCGAACTCGACCGCAGGGGAGTCTATGGGGTGATCACAACCCACTATACCAATCTCAAGCTTTATGCTTCATCCCGCGAATGCGGGGTTGTCAACGGGGCGATGCAGTTTGATGCCGCAAGGATAGAGCCGCTGTTCAGCCTTGAAATGGGACTTCCCGGCAATTCTTTCGCATTCGAGCTTGCAAGGAAGATGGGACTCCCGGAATCCATAGTGAAGGATGCCGAGGAACGTGTCGGTGAAGAGTTCGTGGGCATCGAGAGGAATCTGCGCAAGATAGCCCGCAACCGCCGGGCCCTCGATGAGAAGCTCCAGAAAATCAGGAAGACCGATGCCACCCTCGAAAACATAACCGACCGTTACCAGAGGGAGCTTGAGGACCTCAAGAACAGGAAGAAGGAAATTCTCGACTCTGCCCGTCAGGAGGCGCAGGAAATAGTCAGGGGAGCCAACAAGGAGGTGGAAAAGACCATCCGTACCATAAAGGAGGCAGGTGCGGAGAAGGAAAAGACTCGCCAGGCCCGTGCCCAGCTCCAGGGCTTCATAGGCGTGCTTGCCCAGAAGAAGGAAGAGGAGGAAAAGAACCGCGAAGACTATCTTGACGAAAAGCTCCGCCGTCTTGAGGAGCGCAAGGCGCGCCAGAAGGAACGCAGGGCCAGGAAGCAGGACGATGCGGCAAGGGCTGCCGCCGAGGCGCAGGAAGAGGAAAGGCGCAGGATCGAGGAATTCCGCTCCGGCCCTCTCAAGGTCGGGGAAAAGGTGCGCGTAAAGGACAACGGAATGGTGGGCGAAGTGTCCAGGGTGTCCAACAAGGCAGTGACCGTCATCATCGGCAACATCAGCAGCAAACTGCCTCTGGACAGGGTGGAACGCATTACTTCCAACGAGTTCAAGGCCTCTGTCAAGGCAGCGCGCAAACCTGTGCAGGCCTCTTCCCAGGATGCTTCCATCTCGGAACGCAAGCTCAATTTCAAGCCGGAGCTGGACATCCGCGGAGAACGCGTGAACGATGCCCTTGACAAAGTGGTCCGTTTTGTTGACGATGCCATAATGCTGGATATGGCTTCAGTGCGCATCATCCACGGCAAAGGAACCGGTGCCCTGCGCGAAGAAGTCCAGAAACTACTGAGGACCATGCCGGGAGTCACCTCGGTCAAGGATGAGGATATCCGTCACGGCGGTACCGGTGTCACCGTCGTATCTTTTTAGGAATCCTCAGGCAGGGGGACCTGCTGTATCCTTAAAACTGCATCATCGTAAAAAAACATATCAGACCGTAAAAATCCGTATAATTATTTGCGTTTCCATGGCCGGGAACGCAATTTTTTTGTACCTTTATGTTATAATCATTAAACGGTTTAAACTATGGAAAACAAGAGAAGTGAGGTTGGACGGATGGGTGAGGATGCGGCCTGCGGGTATCTGATGGACATGGGACATACCGTACTGAAGAGAAACTGGAGGGCGGGGCATCTGGAGATAGATATCATCACATCGGCTCCCGACGGTATGCATTTTGTCGAGGTCAAGAGCAGGGTTGCCCCGTTTTCCTCGTCGCCGGAAGAGAATGCCGGGAAGCGGAAGATGGACAGGATCGGCTGGGCGGCGAAGAGGTTTCTTGCGCTGTATCCGCCGCAGGGCGATGTGGAGGTGTGGCTGGATGTGGTGGCGGTGGTGTTTGAGGGCGGACGGACCGATATCGAGTACTACAAAGGGGCATATACCCCTATCTGTTACGGCCGGTGAATCATCGCAGGCATTTGCTGCATCGCCCCTGTCATGGCGAAGCCGGGATTGCTGTTCTGCATGCCCGGGATGACAAAGAGGGGACCTTTCAGTCAACCTTCAATGAAAAAGGAGAAGTATATTTATATGGGATATATGAACAGTCATTATTATTGTGTCATTATGGCGGGGGGTACCGCAAACAGGTTCTGGCCTGCCAGCAGGGAGGATACTCCCAAACAGTTCATAGACCTCTCGCTGGTGGAAGGACCGGTTGCCGGAGGTACTCTTGTCAGCGAGACCTATGAACGGTGCCGGGCACTCGTTCCCGAGGAAAACATCATCGTAGTGACACTTGCCAGATACAGGGACATTCTCAAGTCGCAGATTCCACAGTTGCCCGATGACAACATCCTCTGTGAACCATATAGTCGGAAGACGGCTCCGTGCATCGCATATGCGACCTGCCACATCCTCAAAAGGGATCCTGAAGCCGTTATGCTCGTCACGCCTTCCGACCTTCTGGTCAGGTACGATTCCGTGTACCGTGACACCATTGCCAAAGTGCTCGATTATGTGACGGACCATCCGGTACTGATGACACTCGGGCTTACCCCGGAATCCCCGGATCCCAACTATGGCTATATCCAGGTGCGCGGAGGACGCAACGCCTGCGAAGCAGGGGGCCCTGTCGAGGTCAAGACCTTTACCGAAAAGCCGGACCCGCAGCTTGCCGAAGTATTTTGCAAAAGCGGTGAATTCTACTGGAACTCAGGTATTTTCGCCTGGCGTGCATCCGTCATAAAAGAAGAGATGGAGCGCTATGTGCCAGAGATTATGAGCCTGTTTTCCGGCTGGAGCGGAGCTCTCGGGACCACTGCCGAAAAGGAATTTGTCGAAAGGGCATACACGGATTGCGCAAAAATGTCCATTGACCACGGTGTGATGGAAAAAAGCACGAGGGTGTGGATGTATCACGCCGATTTCACCTGGACGGATGTCAACAGCTGGGCTGCTCTGTATGCCGTTGCCTCAGGGAAGGATGCGGCGGGAAATGTCACCAATGCCGGAAAGCACCTGTTCGGTTCTTCCAGGGGCAACCTGGTGCTTTCCCAAAAGCCGGACAAACTCATTGCTGTCGAAGGTCTCGAGGACTATATGGTCATCGACACCGATGACGTCCTTCTTGTCTGCCCGCGTGATTCGGCCAGATACCGCGAGTTCATCACGGGCATCGCAATGCCTGGATATGAAGATTACAAATAATTTCACTTAAGTGCTTGTGTTTTGAAGAATTAATTGTATCTTTGCAGTCCGCAAAACTATGCGGAAAAGCGTAAAGTATTAATAAACAATTAATTAACAAACCAATGCCTGGATTAATTGGAAAGAAAATCGGAATGATTTCCGTTTTCGGTGCTGATGGAAAGAATATTCCATGCACCGTTATTGAGGCTGGTCCATGTGTTGTTACGCAGGTTCGTACAGTAGAAAAAGATGGTTATGCCGCTGTACAGCTTGCCTATGACGAAATCTCAGAGAAACATGCCAGCGCCCCTCTCAAAGGGCATTTTGCAAAGGCAGGAACCACTCCTAAGCGCAAGCTTGTCGAATTCCCGACAGACTTCAAGGGAGAACTCAAGCTCGGCGACACCGTCACTCTCTCCGACGTTCTCGAAGAGGGCGCATTTGTGGATGTCGTCGGTACTTCCAAAGGTAAAGGCTTCCAGGGTGTTGTTCACCGTCACCATTTCCAGGGTGTAGGTGGCCAGACCCACGGCCAGCACAACCGTCTCCGTCACCCGGGTTCCCTCGGCGCATCTTCATGGCCTTCACGAGTAATGCCTGGAATGCGTATGGCAGGTCACATGGGCAACGAGAGGGTAAAGGTTGAAAACCTTACTATCGTCAAACTTATCCCTGAGAACAATCTCGTAGTGGTAAAGGGTTCCGTTCCGGGAGCCAAGGGTTCTTACGTAATTTTGGAGGCATAAGACTATGGAACTGAAAGTATTGAAAATTGACGGAACAGAGTCCGGAAAGACTGTCGTTCTCGATGAGAAGGTATTCGGTATCGAGCCGAACACCCACGCAATGTATCTCGACGTAGTCCAGTACCTCGCAAACCAGCGCCAGGGAACCGCAAAGACCAAGGACCGCAGTGAGAATGCCCACAGCACCAAGAAGCTCGGCCGTCAGAAAGGCGGCGGCGGTGCACGTCACGGTAGCCTCAAGTCCAATATCTTCGTAGGCGGCGGCCGTGTATTCGGTCCGGTACCCCGCGAGTACAACTCCAAGCTCAACAAGAAGGTAAAGAGCCTTGCACGCTGCTCGGCCCTTTCTACCAAGGCTGCAGAGAATGCAATCACCCTCGTTGAGCCATTCACAATGGAAGCTCCAAAGACAAAGCAGCTCCTCGGCATCCTCAGCGCCCTCAAGGCCGGCAGCCGCAAGGTTCTCGTTGTCCTCCCGGAGAATTCCGACAACATTTTCCTTTCATCACGTAACCTCCCTGAGGTAAAGGTCATCACTGTTGACGAACTCAACACCTACACCATCATGAATGCACATTCAATGGTGCTTGTTGACGGAGTACAGGACATCCTCGCATCAAGGGTCAACCGCTAAAAAGATTGAAAGATGGGAATTATAATTAAGCCAATAGTAACAGAGAAGCTTACGGAACAGGGCGAAAAACTGAACCGCTACGGTTTCATCGTGGACCGTAAGGCAAACAAGCTTCAGATCAAGGCTGCAGTGGAGCAGATGTACAATGTGACAGTTGCAGACGTCAACACTCTCAACTACCACGGAAAGCGCAAGGCCCGCTACACCAAGTCAGGAATGCTCCGCGGTCGCATGAACCATTTCAAGAAGGCTTATGTGACACTCGCAGGAGAGGACAAGATCGATTTCTACAGTAACATTTAAGGAGGAATCAGGCAATGGCAGTAAAAAAATTCAAACCGGTAACCCCGGGTCAAAGGAATAAGGTGATCAGCTCATTTGATGACATCACCTGCAAGAAACCTCACAAGGCATTGCTCGAGCCTCTCAAGAGCTCCGGCGGACGCAACAACACTGGCCAGATGACCATGCGTTACATCGGCGGCGGCCACAAGAGAATGTACCGAGTAATCGATTTCCTCCGTGATAAGGACAATGTCACCGCAAAGGTGCTCACCATCGAGTACGATCCGAACCGCAGTGCCCGTATCGCCCTCGTTGAATATGCCGATGGAGAGAAGAGATATATCATCGCTCCAAACGGACTCAAAGTAGGTCAGGAGATTGTATCCGGTGCCGGAGTCGCTCCTGAGCTCGGTAATGCGCTTCCACTCTCTGATATTCCGGTAGGTACTCTCGTACACAACATCGAGCTCCGCCCGGGCCAGGGTGCCGCTATGGCACGTTCTGCCGGTACTTTCGCGCAGCTCGCCGCACGTGAAGGAAAATATGCAATCCTCCGTCTGCCTTCAGGCGAGACCAGGATGGTGCTTGTTTCCTGCCGCGCAACAGTCGGTACAGTATCCAACCCGGACCACAGTCTGGAGTCGTCAGGAAAGGCTGGACGCAGCCGTTGGCTCGGCCGCAGGCCTCACAACCGTGGTGTCGTTATGAACCCGGTAGATCACCCGATGGGTGGTGGTGAAGGCCGTGCATCCGGAGGTCATCCGCGTTCACGCAAGGGTCTTCCTGCAAAGGGCTACAAGACACGTAATCCTAAGGCTACTTCAAACAGGTTCATTGTTGAAAGAAGAAAGAAATAACGGAATAAAAACTTAGAGATTATGAGTCGCTCATTAAGAAAAGGTCCATATATCCAGGAAGCACTGGAAAAAAGAATTCTTGCTATGAATGACGGTAGCAAGAAGAAAGAAGTAGTCAAGACTTGGTCACGCGCAAGCATGATCAGTCCTGACTTCGTTGGCCACACAATCGCAGTTCATAACGGCAACAAGTTCATTCCGGTATATGTAACTGAGAATATGGTAGGTCACAAGCTTGGCGAGTTTGCTCCTACAAGAACTTTCAGAGGCCACTCTGGAAATAACAAGAAGTAATTCTTTTTAAAAAAATTGAATTATGGGAAAACGTAAAAGAGAAATGGCCGAGAGGCTGAAAGAAAATAAGAAGCAGACAGCGATTGCTAAGCTTAACGATGTTCCTACATCTCCGCGCAAGATGCGTCTCGTTGCAGACACTGTACGCGGTGTAGAGGTAAACCGTGCGCTTGATCTTCTCAAATATTCGAAGAAGGCGCCTTCAATCCGTCTCGAGAAACTCCTCCGCAGCGCCATTGCCAACTGGGAAGCAAAGAACCCGGACAGCGCAAAGGAGCTCGACAATGGCAACGTATATGTCAAGACTATTATGGTTGACGAGGGTCGTACCCTCAAGAGAATCCGTCCTTGCCCTCAGGGCCGTGCGGGCAGGATTCGCAAGCGTTCCAACCACGTTACGGTAGTTCTCGATGTTAAAAAACCTACAACAGTGGAGGCATAATTATGGGACAGAAAACAAACCCTATCAGCAACAGAATCGGTATCACCCGCGGTTGGGATTCCAATTGGTGCGGTGGTAACTATGCAGAGAAAATCGCTGAGGACTACAAGATTCGCAAATATCTCG
The DNA here is from genome assembly GCA_945868745.1 of uncultured Bacteroidales bacterium. Lineage (GTDB taxonomy): Bacteria > Bacteroidota > Bacteroidia > Bacteroidales > UBA932 > Cryptobacteroides. Next base: position 15,324 of record CAMBMK010000019.1, on the reverse strand, counting down.
AAAACCGTCTTTCAAAGGCATCTCTCTCCAAGATTGTCATCGAAAGGACCCTCAAGCTCATCACCGTCACCATCCAGGCTGCAAGGCCGGGTGTGATCATCGGCAAGGGCGGTCAGGAAGTTGACAAGCTCAAGGAAGAGCTCAAGAAGGTTACCAAAAAAGATGTCCAGATCAACATCTTCGAGGTACGCCGTCCTGAAGTTGACGCCCGCATCGTGGCTGATTCCATCGCCCGTCAGATCGAGGGCCGTGTATCCTACAGAAGGGCCATCAAGATGGCTGTCGCTTCTGCAATGCGCGTAGGTGCAGAGGGTATCAAGGTTCAGATCAGCGGTCGTGTAGGCGGCGCCGAAATGGCTCGCAGCGAGATGTTCAAAGAGGGTCGTACCCCTCTCCACACCTTCCGTGCAGACATCGACTACGCTCTTGCAGTGGCAAGGACCAAGGTCGGCGCTCTCGGTATCAAGGTATGGATCTGCAACGGTGAGGTTTACGGCAAGAAGGACCTTTCTCCTAACGCAGGTGTGGCTGCTTCTGCAGCACGTCCTCAGGCACAGGGCCGTGGTGGCCGTCCTGAAGGCGGACGCGGTGGCCGTCGCGGTGGCCGCGGACCTCGCAAGGAGGCAAAGGCTGAGTAAAATTTCGCTTTAAAAGGAAATTTTCATACATTTGCGGGGATATGTCATAAATGTGGCATATCCCCTTGTTTTAGAAAAGTTTATTATTGTCAAATATGAAAAAAGCATTTATCTTCGCTGCTGCAGCCCTCATGATGGTTGCATGCAATTCCAAAAAGGCCGAGCCAATCCAGACTACTCTCGAAGAATTCAACGAGTGGTCACAGTCCTATTCCATTGAGGTCAACAACAAGCTCATGGAGATGGACACCACCCTTACAGGTGAGGACAAGCAGGTCAAGATGCAGGAGTACAGCCAGCAGGCCTATGATGCCTATGTAGCCCACATCAAGGAAGTAATCAAGGCCAACAAGGGCAATGAGGTTGCCCTCGCAGGTATCAGGGCCATCTATTATGAGCTCGAGCCGAAGGAGTGCAAGGAATATATTGCCTCCCTTGATTCAGCAAATGCCGCAGATCCGTTCATCGTTTCTCTCAGCGCTGCCCTCGATGCACAGGACGCTACAGCCCCTGGCAAAATGTTCACCGATTTCGAGGTTGAGCAGGACCCTGTAAGCAAGCCGGGCGTAATGACCAAATTCTCGGAGTATGTAGGCAACGGAAAATATGTCCTCGTTGATTTCTGGGCTTCATGGTGCGGACCTTGCAAAAGGGAGATTCCTAATGTGAAGGCAGTCTATGACAAATACCACGGTGAAAACTTCGATGTTCTCAGCGTAGCCGTATGGGATGACCCTAAGGCTTCCGTTGACACTGCAGCCGCATATGGCGTCAACTGGAACCATATCATCAATGCACAGAAGATCCCTACCGACATCTACGGCATCCAGGGCATTCCTCACATCATCCTTTTCGGTCCTGACGGAACCATTCTCGAGCGCAATCTCCGCGAAGAGGGTATCGAAGAGGCCGTTGCAAAATACGTGAAATAACATCTCGTTTCCTCTTTGGAAATCAGAGACAAAATAGCATTGTTTCCCCATTCCCCCGGAGTGTACAGGTATTACGACTCCGAGGGGAATGTGATTTATGTAGGCAAGGCCAAGGACCTGCACAAAAGGGTTGCGCAGTATTTTGTGGACCCGGAGCGGCTCAACCGCAAGACACGGATTCTCGTCTCGAAGATAGCCGATGCGCAGTATTCAGTAGTGGATACCGAGGCTGATGCCCTTCTGCTGGAGAACAATCTCATCAAGCAGTACAAGCCCAAGTACAACATCCTGCTCAAGGATTCAAAGACCTATCCGTGGATATGCATCACCGATGACGACTATCCAAAGGTCTTTATGACAAGGAGGGTGGACAGGCGAAGCGGCAACATCTATTTCGGCCCCTACAGCAACGTAATCCACGCCCGCAACCTCCTGGAGATGTTTTCGGACATCTACCCCCTGCGTACCTGCAATCTCAAAATCACATCTGATGCCATCCTCCGCGGCAAGTTCCGTCCTTGCCTCAAGTTCCACATCGGGAGGTGCAGGGGATGCTGTGCCGGTGGCATCTCTAAGGAAGAATACAACGGCTATATCTCCGAGATTGTCACGATGCTCAAGGGCGGAGGCAGGGGAATGATTGCCCATTACCGCTCACTGATGGAGGATGCCGCATCAAGGCTTGACTTCGAACAGGCCGAGGTCTATAAATACAAGATGAAGTCCCTTGAGAAGCATTACAGCAAATCCGTCGTAGCAAGCTCCACCACCGGCGACGTCGATGTCTTCTCAATCATCACCGACGGCCCGGAGGCTTTCGGCAATTTCATGAGGGTGCGCGGCGGTGCAATTGTGCAGTCGCTCAACCTCGGCTTCAGGATGGGAATCGAAGAGGACAATGCTGCCATCCTCAGCACCTTCATCGCTGAAATCGAAAGCAAATTCGGGGATCTGTCAAAAGAAATCATTGTCCCGTTTCTCCCTGACGTGGAGCTTCCCGGCAGGGAATTCAGGATACCTGCCGCAGGCGACAAGCTTGCCCTGCTCGAGCTGTGTACGAAGAACGCCAAGGAAATGCGTTTCAATGCACTCCGCCAGAGCGAACATACCGACCCGGACGAATTCCACCGCAAGGCCCTCGAGTCGCTCCGCGATGCGCTCGGGATGAAGGAACTGCCTGTGCATATGGAATGTTTCGACAACTCCAACATCCAGGGCACCAATCCTGTGGCTTCCTGCGTGGTCTTCCGTGGGGGAGTCCCTTCAAAGAAGGATTACCGCAAATTCAAGATAAAGACGGTCATCGGCGCCAACGACTATGCCTCAATGAAGGAGGTGGTCAACAGGCGCTATTCCAGGATGCTGACCGAAGACCCGGACGACCTTCCGCAGCTCATAGTCATCGATGGCGGAAAAGGCCAGCTTGAGTTTGCATTTCAGGCCCTTGCGGAGCTGGGCATCACCGACAGGGTGACCGTGGTAGGCCTCGCAAAAAGATTGGAGGAAGTCATAAGGGTAGGGGACCCGTACCCGCTCTTTATCGACCGCAACTCGCAGGCTCTCAAATTGTTGCAGCAGATTAGGGACGAGGCGCACCGCTTCGGCATCACATTCCACCGCAGTCTGCGCAGCAAGGCCCAGGTCCAGTCGGTCCTGAGCGGCATAAAAGGGGTCGGGGAAAAGACAGAGCAGCGTCTCATAATGCATTACGGCTCTGTGGCAAGGATTGCCGCGGCCTCACCGGAGGACCTGGAGTCATTCCTCGGCAGAAAGGACCTTGCACGCAGAATCCGCGAAACGCTCAATCCGGACAAAACATAATATGAAAATGACTACTTTAAGCAAACAGTCTTCCAGGGAACAGAAATTCAATTTCTGGTTCAACGCATTCATACTTGCCGGTATGTTGACGGCAATTGTGATAGTCAACATATTTGAATTCCAGAATCCCGACATAAATGTGCTCAAGCAGCTGATAGTGGTGACAGGAGCGTGTATGGGAGTGCTCTCATCCGTGCTTTCCGCCAACGGCCTCCTGTGGAACTTCCTCTTCGGGATTGTAAATGTGTGCATCTGTGCATTCACCAATCTCGACAGCGGCAACGTGGGCCAGTTCCTCCAGCATATGCTCTACTTCCTGCCGATGCAGTTTGTCGGTCTCTGGCAGTGGCGCAAGAGGGGCGCCGGAAAGAAGGACGGCAGCGGTGGCACGACAAAGGTCCGTGCACGCAGGCTCACATCAAAACAGTGGCTTCTGGCAGCCGCTGCTTGGGTTGTAGGTACGGCAGTCTGCTACACCATTCTTTATTTCATTGATATGGAGTCGCTCCGTGCAGGCAGGATTTCCGGAATCGAATACGGAAAAATATTCCTCGATGCTTCGGTCGTGATGCTCAATATCATCGCGCAGATTCTCCTTGCATTTGCTTTTGCAGACCAGTGGTTCATCTGGAATCTCGTCAACATTTTCTCCATTTTACTGTGGACCAACCGTCTCATGAGTCCAGCCGCCACATCCTACACCCTTGTGATGGTGATCAAATACTCGTTCTATCTGCTCAATTCAATCAACGGCCTGAGAATCTGGCTCAAATTGAGTAAGGAAAATGTCGAAAAAGTCGAAGGGGTGGATGAAGATACCAATGACATAAATCCTTATATTTCAAAGCATAAAGGCTGTTGTTAGGCCTTGCGGGTACTATCTTTTGGTCGAATTTTTTTTATTAATAGAAAAAATGCGCTATATTTGCAAGGCTTTTACAGAAAAGACTAGTGTATTAATAATCTTATAATCAAAATTTTCAATTATGTCACGTGAAGAAATTCTCAAACAGGTTCAGTCCATCATCGTTGACAAGCTCGGCGCAGAACCTTCAGAGGTAACTGAAACCGCAAACTTCACCAATGATCTCGGTGCAGATTCACTCGATACAGTAGAGCTCCTTATGGAGTTTGAGCGTGTATTCGGCGTCAAGATTCCTGATGATGAGGCCGGCAACATCGCTACTGTAGCTGATGCTGTAAACTATGTTGAGGCAAAGCTCGCACAGCAGTAGTTTTTCCGACACCTGTAAATAATAAAGAGATGTACCGTTGCGGTGCATCTCTTTTTTTCTTGATTATTGAAAAACCCGTTTGTCCGGATTACTGTTTCGGTACCGCATAGGTGATCTTGAATACCGGCTTCTGTCCCCCGTTTGCAGGACCGTGGAACGGCACCCTGTAGAAGCGGTGAGGGTCCATCATCGACACTGCCTCGGTGCTCGATGTCGAAGTGTTTGCCGACATCATCGAGGCCATCATCATGTAGTTGTAGTAGTTGGAGTAGCCGTAATTGCCGTAGCTTCCATAACCTCCGTAACCCCCATACATGCTGTTGTAGTAGCTGGCGTAGGCAAGCTGCTGGAGATAATCGGAATATTCGCTTGACGATGAGGAACTTGTGGATGTGATTTCCTCGCTTGCAACGGCCAGGAACCAAATGTCATAGTTCTCTATCTTGTCGAGATTCTTCAGACGGATGATTTCCTGTGCATGGTGGGTGATGTCCGGTGAATAAACGCAAAGCGAGCGGTTGATGTCACCCTGGTTCTCTGCGGAGACATTTGCATCCGCAAGTCCGGCAAAAGTCACCTTGCCTTCATCGTTTACAATACGGCAGGTCGCATTCATATTCTGCGGATAATACTGGATGTCCTCATAGTCTTCCGGAAAATCGAAAGGCAGGACAATCGTGGCCTTGCTGACCACCACCTCGTCCGGATTGCCGTATTTGCCGATGGTTTCCCTGAGCTTTTCCCTGAGCGAAGCTGCCTTCACGACAGGCTTCAGTCCGCGTCCGCCTTCGAAATAGAACATATCCGATGCGCTGCTGCCCTTAAGCGGTGCAGATTCGTGTGAGGCCATGTCAAGTGCCAGCTGCGGGTAGTCCGTTGCAGAAGTGGAGGTCGCCCCGTCGAAATCGAACAGATCCACAGGCCCGAGGTAGAAATAGAAGGTGGTGTCCACCAGGCCCCTGTCCTCGTATTCGGCCGTAAACTTGAGCGATGCGTGCGCTCCCGTGATGGTGAGATTGGAGACGTTGATCGGAAGGGTGAACATATTGATGCGTCCTCCGTTGCCCACAGGCTCGTCCATCTCAATGTAGATGCCGGGGAAACGCTTTGTGTATGAGGTGATCGTGTCGAGGTCCGCCTCGGCTATGGTCATATATTTCTCGGCAAATTCGCGGTTGAAGTCAAAGGAGAGCGAGTCGCCGCCGTTATAGACCGGTATGCCCTTGGTGATTCTTTTCGTGCCGTGGCTGACCTGCGGATACGCCTCTTCGAGGTCGAGGGACTCCGTCAGCTCATATACATTGACGTTCTGGATGATGTATTCCTGGTTGTCCTGTGCAAATGAGGTGCTTGCCTTCGGCGCCGAAAAATGGAACTGGCGGAACACCCGGGTGCCTTCCTTGCCGAAATCCAGAGTATCGGACACCGGTACGAGGGTGAACGCCGTCGTACGCGTTGTAAGTCCGAATGTTTCCTCCCTGACGGAACCTACGGTGAAATGGTAGTAATTGAAGCCGGAAAGGTCGTCCGGGGTGTCCAGGACTATGTCTTCAATCGGGAACTCAGCGATGTGCAGGTCGTATTGCTGGTTTGTGGCCAGATAGCTGCTGCCGACCTGATTGTTGATATCCACGCAAGAACACAAGCAGAGCATGCCGGCGCATACTCCACAGAAAGATTTGATATTCATTGCCTGCCTAAAGCTTGTCATAAAATGAATTATACTCATCAATCCACGCTCCGCTGTCCATCGCCTCCTGGCTGAACGGGAGCATCGGGACATTGAGACCTTCGCAGTATGATACGATTTCCGGGGCAACTTCACTGCTGCCCAGAATGATGCCGTCACTCTGCGACGCGGCAAGTTTCGCAAGATTTATGCCAGTCGGATCGGTGAGCATTCCGGTATCCCCGTCCTCTATGTTCCCGAACTTGACCAGTTTGCGGAAGTCGGGCGAGAAGCCTTCCTGCGGGGTGTCGTCGTAGAATGATGTCACGACTCTGCAGGAAGAAAAGATCGGGTCGTCCTTGTAAACTTTCTTGAGATAAAGTGGAAGCACGTGGGAAATCCATCCGTGGCAGTGGATGAGGTCGGGTGACCAGCGGAGCTTCTTCACGGTTTCGAGCACGCCGCGGGCGAAGAAGATGGCCCTTTCGGCATTGTCCTCGAAAAATACGCCGCTGTCGTCGCGGAAGGTCTGTTTGCGCTTGAAATAGTCGTCATTGTCAATGAAATAGACCTGAAGCCTTGCGGAGGCGATGGATGCCACCTTCACGATCAGTGGCCGGTCCACATCGTTGATGATGATATTCATTCCGGAAAGCCTTATCACTTCGTGAAGCTGGTTCTTTCTCTCATTGATGCCGCCGTACCTCGGCATGAAAGAACGGATCTCACGCTTCCGCTCCTGGATGCCTTGAGGCAATCTTCTTCCTATCAATGAAATGTGACTGTCCGGAAGATAGGGAGCCATCTCCGAATTCACAAACAATACTCTTTTAGCGAAATCTCCCATCGTATTGAACTTTAAAAATGAGCCTGTTCTGCAAAATCACAGACATTACAAAGGTAAGAAATTTTTTCCATATTTTGATAATTCACTATCTTTGGGGTGAAATTGGAGAAGTATGGCTGAATCCGAAAGGAAAATAATCAGGCGCAGGATTGCAAATTCCTATCTGTCAGCGGTTCTGAGCATTTCGCTCGTTCTGCTGCTTGTGGGGGTGGCTGCCATGCTCCTTGTCAATACTGAAAATGTTGCCCGCTATTTCAAGGAAAACCTTACCGTTTCCGTGATGATGAAAACGGAGGTGTCGGAGCCCGAGGCGGCAGCTTTCTGTGCCGACCTCGACACCATGGCCTGCATCCGCGGCACTGAACTCATATCCCGCGAAAGGGGGGAGAGGGAGATGGCCCAGATGCTCGGGGAGGACTTCCTGAGCGTGTTCGAGACTTCGCCGATCCCGGTATCCGTGTCGGTGCGCCTCGCGGCTGACTACGTCACCCCGGACAGTGTCGCCGTGGTCGAAAGCAGGATTATGGAATCACCTATGGTCGAGGAGGTTGTGTATCAGCAGTCTCTCATCGAGTCGCTCAATTCCAACCTCGGCAAGATCAGTGCGGTGCTGGGTGTGATGATTCTGCTGCTTGCGGTCATCTCGTTTGCTCTCATAAGCAACACGGTGAGGCTCAGTGTTTTCGACAAGAGGTTCAATATCCACACGATGAAGCTTGTGGGTGCCACGAGGTCATTTATCCGTGCCCCGTTCCTGGTCGATGCCGTATTTCTCGGGCTGTTCTCCTCTTTCATTGCGATTCTGCTCCTGCTCGGCATCCTGTATTTCATCAGGGCCGAATTCGTGCAGCTCTTCGGCCTCTTCACTGTCGGGATGCTGCTCTCCGTAATCGGCACGGTCATTGCCGCAGGCGTGGGAATCTGCGTTGTAAGCACTTATTTCGTAGTCAACAGGCTGGTTTCGCTCCAGGTTGACGAACTGTATTATTGATAAAAGTTTGCAGAAAATGGATAATGTCAATCCCAATATGCCCGTCACCCGCAAAGGTCTTATGGTCATTGCGGCAGGCGTGGCCATAATGTTTGTCGGATACATACTTATGATCGGCGGAGGCAGCTCCGACCCGAAGATCTTCAATCCCGCGATGTTCGATTTCAGGCGCATCACCCTTGCCCCGGTCGTGATCATCGCAGGCATAGCCGTTGTAATCGCCGGCATCATGAACAGGGACAAATCACAAAAAAGACAGTAGAATATGAGTTGGTGGCAAGCATTGATTCTCGGCATTGTGCAGGGACTTACAGAATTTCTTCCGGTCAGCAGCAGCGGACATCTCATGATTTTCCGTGAGATTGTGGGTGCCGATCCCGACGGATTCCTCGGATTTACGGTGATGGTCCATTTCGCCACCGTCCTCAGTACGGTGATTGTGTTCTGGAGCGCCATCGTTTCCCTTCTCAAGGGCCTTTTCAAATTCAGGTACAATGACGAGACGGACTACATCTGCAAGATCATCGTGTCGATGGTGCCTGTGGCGATAGTCGGTTTCTTCCTGAAGGACAAGGTGGAAGCCCTCTTCGGTGACAGCCTTTTCACGGTTGCCGTCTGTCTTGTCATTACGGCAGTTCTTCTTTTCATATCCGACCATTTTTCGATTTTCTCCTCCTGGAAAAAACATCCGGGCGGCGAGCCGGGCGTCAGGTCATACCGCAACGGCATATCCTACTGGCAGGCTTTTGTGGTCGGAATCGGCCAGGCCTTTGCAGTGGCTCCGGGGCTTTCCCGTTCCGGCACCACCATTTCCACGGGCCTTGTGTGCGGAGTAAAGCGTGAGGTGATGGCCCAGTTCTCTTTCCTTATGGTACTTGTGCCTATTGTCGGGGAGCAGTTCCTTCAGCTTCTTGACGTGGCAAGCGGGGAGGCTGTGTTTGCCGAGGGAGTCGGTGCCGGAGCGATGATTGCCGGTTTCCTTGCAGCGTTCATCTCCGGGCTCTTTGCCTGCAGGATGATGGTCGCCCTCGTCAGGAAGGCCAGGCTCACCTGGTTTGCCCTCTACTGCCTTGTGGTGGCCCTTGTAATCCTCTGTCTGTAATCCTGTGCCCATGAACCAGCGCCCTTTGACATATTTTGTTGCCGACGTCCATCTCGGTCTTGACGTCAAGGATATGGAAGGGCGCGAAAAAAGGTTTGTCGCCTTTCTGGAGTCGATACCCAAGGACAGGACGGACGCCCTCTATATGCTCGGCGACATCTGGGATTTCTGGTATGAGTATCACGATGTGGTGCCCAAGGGTTATCTGCGTGTGTTTTCGGCTCTTCTGGCCCTTCAGGATGCGGGGGTAAGAATCTGTTTCTTTACCGGCAACCACGACATCTGGGCATACAAATATTTCCGTGAACTGGGATTTGAAATGCTTGAGCAGCCTTTTGTGACGGAGATTTCGGGCAGGAGGTTCTGCCTCGGCCACGGTGACGGTCTCGGAAAGGGGATGAGGTCCTACAAAGTGATGCGCTGGACTTTCCGCAATAGATTTTTCCAGGCCCTTTTCAGCTGCCTGCATCCGTGGATAGCCTTCCGTATCGGCAAGGCCTGGTCGAGAAAGAGCCGTCTTGCAAAGAGCATCCCATATACATTCCGCGGCGCCGACGAGCCACTGTATCAGTATGCCGACGACATGGCGCGCCGCGAGGGGGTACAGGTCTTCATTTTCGGCCACTACCACACCTCCGTCCATCTCCAATTGCCTTCCGGTGCCTCCTTCAATATCATCAGGGACTGGATGGATGCATCTCCGTATGCTGTGTTTGACGGGGAAAGTCTTCGCTTCGGGGAGGCTTAGCGGTCCTTCTTCTTTTTCTTCCTGCTTTTCCTGTCCGCCTTCTGCTTCTGTGCGGAAGCCGTGTCATCGTGCTTTATGACAGGGATTTTCGGATATTGCCCGAAAATGGAGCGGTAGAACTCGGGGAACTGTCCTGAATGCCATTTCTGCACGAGCTCCTCCGTCAGCATGTCGGCTCCCTGCGGGTCGTATTCCCTTTTGAGGTCGCCTCCGAACAGCTTGGCTATGCCTTGCCAGAAACCTGCCGCCGTGCCGCTCTTGTAGCCGTTGATGATTTCATACGGGGTCATCCCCGTTTCCCTTCCGATGAGGACAATCAGCAGTTTGCCCTGCGTTACGGTCATTTCCCTCAGGACAGGCTCATAAGTGTCCAGGAGCTGCTTCTGGATGGTATTGATGTATTTGTCGCGCGAACGCCGGCGCAGGCCGTCGGTGCCGATGGTGCTGTCTACCTCCGCCACCATCCTTTTGGCCTCGAGCGCATAGGGATAGGTCTTGCTGAAATTGTGGACAAGTCTCGTATAGTTGCGCCAGTTCTTTCCTTTCCCATAGACATATGCCGGCGGAAGGGTGGCCACATAGACGGTGTCCCCGTCGATAACCCTGTAGCGCATGAAATTGCCGGCCGGAGGCATGATGTACTTCCCCTCCTGCCCCCGTGCCGTGGCGGAAGCCGTCAGGCACAGGAGCATCACGAGAAATATTTTCACCGTCATCCGTTTCATGGTCGCATCGGTTTCTTGAAGCAGCGGGCCTTCCCGCCGCAATTTTCGCGCCCTATTGCGGTGCAGACTGCAAAGATAGCAATTAGGCGGATGTTTTTTTCCCGGTGCATCCCGGCCCGGATCCGTCCTCCCGTTTTCCGTCGCCTGGCAAAGCCGGCAGTTACATCTTTCTCCCGTGTGTCGAAAAATGTGCGAATTATTTTTGGCCAAAGTGCGTAAGTGTTTGAAGAGACGGATGATAGGTGTCAAAAATCCGCGTCGAAAAAGTTGAAAAATTTTTCAAATTGTGTTGCACTTTCGATATTTTTTAGTAACTTTGCATTCCCAAAAATGCGGTGTAGTTCGCCCAACCAGCTGATACTCAGCATTTTAGGGGTTTAGCGAAAAATATTTTAAAGTAATACAGCAATGTTACAACCAAAGAAAACAAAGTTCAGAAGGTCACAGAAAGGCCGCATGAAAGGTAACTCCCAGAGGGGAAACCAGCTCGCCTTCGGATCTTTCGGTCTTAAGGGCCTTGAGAACTGCTGGCTTACAGCGCAGCAGATCGAGTCTGCACGTCAGGCTATCTCACGTTGCATGAACCGTGAAGGTCAGATCTGGATCCGTGTCTTCCCTGACAAGCCGATTACCAAGAAGCCGCTTTCAACCCGTATGGGTAAAGGTAAGGGCGATCCGGAGGGATTCGTATGCCCTATCACCCCGGGCCGTATTCTTTTCGAGGCTGAAGGAGTTTCGCTCGCAATTGCAAAAGAGGCAATGCGTCTTGCATCACACAAGCTCCCTATCGCTACGAAGTTCATTGTCCGCAGGGATTATGTTGAATAATTAATGGAGAAGATAAAATGAAAATATCTGAAGTTCGCGAAATGTCCATTGCAGACCTGCAGGACCGCATCGGAGTAGAAAAGGCAAACCTTGATACAATGAAGATCAATCATGCTGTCTCTCCATTGGAGAATACCTCCGAGTTTAAGAAAAAAAGGCAGGATATCGCCCGTATGATGACTGTTCTTGCCGAAAAAGAAAATCAAGAATAATTTTGCCCTATGGAAAGAAATCTTCGTAAGGAAAGAATCGGAATGGTTGTCAGCAACAAGATGGACAAGACCATCGTAGTTGCAGTAGAGGCCAAGGAAAAACATCCGATCTACGGCAAGTTCGTAAACAAGACCACCAAATTCGTCGCTCAGGATGAGAAGAATGAGTGCAGCGAAGGTGACAGGGTACGCATCATGGAGACCCGTCCTCTCAGCAAGACCAAGAGGTGGAGATTAGTAGAAATCGTAGAAAAAGTCAAGTAATAAGATGATACAGCAGGAAACACGTTTACAGGTGGCTGACAACAGCGGCGCAAAGGAAGTTCTTTGCATCCGCGTCCTTGGCGGTACTCACCATCGCTATGCAACCGTAGGCGACAAGATCGTCGTTGCAGTGAAGAGCGCTATCCCTGGCGGTGACGCCAAGAAGGGCTCCGTATCCAAGGCAGTTGTCGTTCGTACAAAGAAAGAAATCCGCAGACCTGACGGTTCGTATATCCGTTTTGACGACAATGCGTGCGTCCTTCTCAACAATGCTGGAGAGCTTCGTGGCACACGTATCTTCGGACCTGTTGCAAGGGAGCTGCGTGAGAAGTATATGAAGGTTGTCTCATTGGCACCGGAGGTCCTTTAAAACTCAAAAGTCATGAAGAAATTCCACATCAAGAAAGGCGACACCGTCTATGTGAACGCCGGCAACGATAAGGGTAAAACCGGAAAGGTCCTCGAAGTCCTCAGAGACAAGGACCGTGTCATCGTTGAGGGCATCAATATGGTAAGCAAGCATACCAAGCCAAATGCCAAGGCCCCTCAGGGCGGTATCATCAAGCAGGAGGCCGGTATCCACATTTCAAACGTACAGCTTCTCGATCCTTCAAGCACCGCTTCCAAGCCGGTTCCTACAAGGGTAGGCTACAAGGAGGTTGACGGAAAGAAAGTACGTTATGCTAAAAAATCTGGAGAGGAGATCAAATAATTATGGCAAAGAAGAATAACACCCCGGCAGAGGTAGTCGCATTGCCAAAGGGCTATGTTCCTACACTCAAGAAAGTATATAAGGAAGAGATTGTTCCTGCTATGGTGAAACAGTTCTCTTACTCAACCGTAATGCAGTGCCCTAAGCTCGTGAAGATCACCATCAACGAGGGCGTGGGTGATGCAACCGGCGACAAGAAGCTCGTAGAGGAGGCAGCCCAGGAGCTTTCGATGATCGTGGGACAGAAGGCTGTCGTAACCACATCAAAGAAGGATATCTCCAACTTCAAACTCCGTAAGGGAATGCCTATCGGAGCGAAGGTTACCCTCCGCGACGTGAAGATGTACGAGTTCCTTGAGAGGCTCATCCGTGTATCCCTCCCGCGTATCCGCGACTTCAACGGTATTTCCGAGAAGATGGACGGACAGGGCAACTACACCCTCGGCCTCAAGGAGCAGATCATCTTCCCTGAGATCGATATGGACAAGAACCCTAAGATCCACGGACTTGAAATCACTTTCGTGACCACAGCAAAGACCGACGAAGAGGCTTACGCACTCCTCAAGAACTTCGGTCTGCCATTCAAGAAACATAACAACTAAAAGAGTAATATGGCAAAAGAATCAATGAAAGCCCGTGAGGTTAAACGAGCTAAATTAGTTGCTAAATACGCCGAAAAGAGGAAGGCTCTCAAAGAAGCAGGTGACTGGGCAGCTCTCGACAAGCTTCCTAAGAACTCTTCAGCAGTCCGCCTCCACAACCGTTGCTCGCTCACCGGCCGTCCGAAGGGATATATGAGGGCATTCGGCCTCAGCCGTATCCAGTTCCGCGAGATGGCTTCAAGCGGTCTTATCCCAGGCGTCAAGAAGGCAAGCTGGTAAAAATCAAGGTTCCCCGGGTCCGTGAGGGCACGCGGAACTCATTTTCATATTTATTAACAATCGGATATCGGGCGTAAAACAAAGACGCCGGTCCTTAAAAAAGACAGAAAAAATGACTGATCCAATTGCAGATTATCTGACAAGGATTCGCAATGCTTACCGTGCAGGTAAGAAGATTGTCGAGGTTCCTGCTTCAAAGATGAAGCTTGCAATCACCGAAATCCTTTGCGAGAAGGGCTACATCCTCAGCTACAAGGTAGTTGAAGGTACCCCTGCCAACACCATCAAAATCGCACTCAAGTACCATCCTGAGACCAAGCTCCCTGCCATCAAGGGCATCGACCGCATTTCAAAGCCGGGTCTCCGCAAGTACGTTGACGTGAAGGATATGCCGAGGGTTCTCAACGGACTCGGAATCGCTGTCCTCACCACTTCAAAGGGTGTAATCACCGACAAGGAAGCCAGGGAGCTCAACGTTGGCGGTGAGGTTATATGCTATGTTTATTAATCTAAAACCAGAAAGTAATGTCAAGAATTGGTAAATTGCCTGTAAGCCTTCCGGCCAAGGTGAGCGCTGAGCTTCTCCCTGGCAACGTTGTCAAGGTTAAAGGACCTCTCGGTGAGCTCAGCCAGAAGGTTGATGCGGATATTACCGTCACCATTGAGGATAATGAAATCAAATTCACCCGTCCGACAGACCAGCCGCGTCACCGTTCAATGCACGGACTCTACCGCGCACTTGTACACAACATGGTAGTAGGTGTATCTGAAGGATATGAAATCAAACAGGAATTCGTCGGTGTAGGTTACCGTGTGGATGTTCAGGGACAGCTCCTGACCTTCGCTCTCGGTTATTCTCACGACATCCAGCTTATGCTCCCTGCAGAGGTAAAGGCTGAGGCCGCTCAGGTAAAGAAGGGTGAGAACCCTGTACTTATCCTCAAGAGCGCCGACAAGCAGCTCATCGGCCAGGTAGCCGCCAAGATCCGTTCGTTCCGCAAACCGGAGCCTTACAAGGGTAAGGGTATCAAGTTTGTCGGTGAACAGCTTCGTCGTAAGGCTGGTAAGACAGCTTCTGCTAAGTAATAGGAGGAATGAACTATGGCATTGACTAAAATAGAAAGAAGAAGAAGGATTCACTATCGTATCCGCAAGCATGTCAACGGAACCCAGGAGCGTCCGCGTCTCGTTGTCTTCAGAAGCAACAAGCAGATCTATGCTCAGGTTATCGATGACGAGCAGGGCGTAACACTCGTCGCTGCCGCTTCAAACGACAAGGCTCTTGCAGTAGAGTGCAAAGGCAAGACCGGCATCGAGGCCGCTGCCATTGTAGGAAAGGCTGTTGCAGAGCGCGCAATCGCTAAAGGTATCTCCGAGGTCGCATTTGACCGTGGCGGCTACCTCTATCACGGAAGAGTTAAAAGTTTGGCAGAAGCTGCCCGCGAAGGCGGCCTTAAATTCTAATCGGGACTATGGCAAATTCAAATGTTAAAAGAGTAAAGACCTCTGATCTTGAGCTTAAAGACAGATTGGTAGCCATCAACAGGGTAACCAAGGTTACCAAGGGTGGACGTCACTTCCGCTTCGCAGCCATCGTGGTTGTAGGAGACGAGAACGGCGTAGTAGGTTATGGTCTCGGCAAGGCAAACGAAGTTACCGCTGCAATCCAGAAGGGTATTGAGGATGCAAAGAAGAATCTCGTGAAGATTCCTGTCATCA
>CAMBMK010000018.1 GCA_945868745.1 uncultured Bacteroidales bacterium | reverse complement strand
TATGTTCACATCGTTCTGGAACAATTGACAATCCGGCCATCAGCCCGGCCCGCCGCGACAGCTATCAGGACACAGATACCGCTCTACAGGCCAGTTGCGACAGGCTATGAGGCAGAAGCATCGGCTGCTGATGATGATGCAGATGCAGCCCCGGCCCGGCGCGACAGCTATCAGGACACAGATAATGCTCTCACAGCACGGCGCAATGCCCTATGAGGCTTTGGAGCCTCGTGCCCGGCGCGCCGCGACAGGCTATGAGGCAGAAGCATCAAAAGCAGATGCAGCTCCAGCCCGGCACGCACGCGAGCTATCAGGACACAGATACCGCTCTAACAGCACGGCGCAATGCCCCATGAGGCTTTGGAGCCTCGTGCCCAGCGCGCACGCGACAGACCATGAGGCCGAAGCATCAGCTGCGGATGATGCAGATGCAGCCCCAGCCCGGCACGCACGCGACAGCTATCAGGACACAGATACCGCTCTCACAGCGCGCCGCGACAGGCTATGAGGCCGAAGCATCAGTTGCGGATGCAGATGCAGCTCCGGCCCGGCGCGCAGCGACAGCCTCGGCACAGTTGATGCCGTCAAGGGCGCTTGAGACTATGCCACCGGCATATCCCGCACCCTCTCCGCAAGGATAAAGTCCAGGAGCACACTGGAAGGACTCCGGATCACGCACAACCCTTACCGGAGAAGAAGTCCTGGACTCCACACCGAGAAGAAGAGCATCGTTGGTGAAATAGCCGCGCATCACCTTTTTGTTCACAATCGGGAAGACCTTCTGCAGCCTTTGGGCAACACCCTGGGGCAGAAGCTTATGGAGCGGAGCAGAGACGACTCCCGGCTTGTATGAGGTCTCCGGGAGGTCCGAGGAGACGATGCCGTTGCAGAAGTCTATCATCCTCTGTGCAGGTGCGGCAGCCGGATTGATTTCCCCGTCCCCTGCAGAAGTCCAAGGCATCGGCACATGGATGTCATCCTCCGAGAGAGACTCGTCCTTCCTGCTGGCCATCTCACGGACAGAAGCCACATAGTCAAACATGCTCTTTTCGATATCGTGCTGATAATCAAGAAGCGAGAAAGCACCTGAAGATGCATACTCCGCAGGCTCGTCACCAGGATTGACAGAGACCACCACTCCGGAATTGGCCCAGCGCGAATTGCGCGCCGAATTGGACATGCCGTTCAGCACAGTTGTCCCCGCCTCGGTTGCGGAAGGCACAAGGATACCGCCCGGGCACATGCAGAACGAGAATACTCCCCTTGCATCGGAGGAAGCCTCTTCTCCTTCCGCCTGCGGAGCCTCCAGACCGTCTCCGGAGCCTGTGCAAACCTGCTCCACAAACGAATACTCCGCTGCCGGGAGTCCAGGCTCCCACTGGCCGTGATAACGCATCCTGTTGATCAGGCTCTGCGGATGCTCGACCCTGACTCCAAGTGCAAATCCCTTTGGCTCAAGGGTATATCCCCTTGAGGAAAGCATCTCGTAGATATCGCGTGCAGAATGGCCGGTGGCGAGGATCACGTCTTCAGCGCGGAAAGCCACAGTCACGCCGCCGCAGAGTGCGCTGACGGTATAGAAGCCGTCCTCACCCCTTTCCACATCGGTCACCCTCGTCTCGAAATGATACTCCCCGCCGTGCTCAACAATGCATTTGCGGATGTTCTCTACCACCTTCGGAAGCTTGTCGGTACCGATATGCGGATGGGAATCAATGATGATTGAAGGGTCAGCCCCGAATGCGACAAACGGGTAAAGGACCTCCCTGACATCGCCTCTCTTGGTAGAGCGCGTAAAGAGCTTTCCGTCGGAGAATGTGCCCGCACCGCCTTCGCCGTAGCAATAGTTGGAATCGGGATTGACAACGCCCGAGCGTGACAGAGCAGCAATGTCCGCCTTGCGCTTGTGGACATCCTTTCCCCTTTCAAGCACCACCGGCTTGAGGCCGAGCGAAAGAAGCCTGAGAGCGGCAAACATTCCGGCAGGACCGGCGCCCACCACAATGACCGGCTCGGCGTCGTGTACATCCTTGTACTCCGGCACTTTATAATCCTCCCACGGTTCATCGGCATAGTACGCGTCTATCTTATAGACCATCTTCAGGTCGCCCCTCGCGTCAATGGAACGGCGCACGATGCGGCATACGGCATCAGCCCCGACCATAGTCGGCTGGAAGCTCTTTGACGGGTCAATCACATTGATTACGGCATTGCGGCGGAGCCTGAGGACCTGTCCCGCTGCATATCTGATGTCATCCAATCTGGGTTCACGCCCGAGGGGGCAGGTTATCTCAAAAGATTTCATTCTGTCAGAAAATATTGTCTGTAAATAACTAAAAATCAGCAATTCGTGATACCGGAGCTATGTCCAGCGGAGTCTTTTCCCCGGCCAGGTAGCGGAAATAGCCGGCTATTGCAATCATGGCTGCATTGTCCGTGGTAAACTTGAACTCCGGAAGATATGTGCGCCATCCGCGCTTCTTGCCCTCAAGGGTGATGCGGCTCCTGAGGCCGCTGTTGGCGGACACTCCCCCGCCGATTGTGATTTCGCGGATGCCGGTCTGCTTCGAAGCCTTTATCAGCTTGTCCATCAGTATGTCTATGAGTGTTTTCTGGAAACTCGCGCAGATGTCCTCCTTGTTGTTTTCCATGAAAAGAGGGTCCTTTGCCATCTCATCGCGGACAAAATAGAGAAGCGAGGTCTTTACGCCGCTGAAACTGTAGTCCAGTCCGGGAATATTGGGCTTTGCGAAATGGAAACGGTCAGGATTGCCCTGCGAAGCCAGCCTGTCGATGACCGGCCCGCCCGGATAGCCGAGGCCCATCATCTTGGAGCACTTGTCGAACGCCTCCCCGACGGCGTCATCGATGGTCTGGCCGAGAATCTCAAACTCGAGCGGACTGGAGACCTTGACAATCTGCGAGTTGCCTCCGGAAACGAGAAGACACAGATACGGGAACGCAGGCTCCACGACAGGCCTTCCCTCCTGACGCACGAAATTGGCAAGTATGTGTCCCTGAAGATGGTTGACCATTATCATCGGGCAGTCAAGCGAAAGGGACAGAGCCTTTGCGAAAGAGGTGCCCACAAGCAGCGAACCGAGCAGACCCGGTCCCCTTGTAAAGGCTATTGCGCTGAGCTCCGATGCCTCCACACCGGCCTTTGCAAGCGCCTGGCTGACAACGGGGACAATATTGAGTTCGTGCGCCCTCGAAGCGAGCTCGGGCACCACACCGCCGTAATCCTTGTGAACCTGCTGGCTTGCGATGACGTTGGAAAGCAGATAACCGTCACGGATGACGGCAGCAGAAGTATCGTCGCAAGAAGATTCAATCCCCAAAATAATATCAGCCATAGATGATAAAGATCATGAAACAGGATGCAAATTTAGCAATATTTAGTAAATTTGTTGATTACACCTGCATTAATTTGAGTTTCGCGCAAGCGGGACCCTGGATTTCAGTCATACGAGAAAAGGAGTCAAAATAACACTGCGCATCTTTGCCATCGCCGCAGCCCTTCTCCTCGGCTTGTGCTTTGCCGTACAACTGCCGGGGGTTCAGGCGTTTATCGGCAGGAAGGCAGTGAAGATACTCAATGAAAGGACAGCAGGCACAATCTCTTTCGGCAGCATACGGATACTTCCGGTCCGCGCAATTGTCATCGAAGACGTGCTCCTTACCGACCGTTCGCCATACGGACCGGGGGCGGACACCGTACTGAGCGTAGGCACCCTGAGCGCCAAATTCTCAATCAGGGGGCTTCTGAAGGGGGATGCCATCCTGCTTTCCGACGTCAATCTCAAAGAAGGGATGTTCTGCCTTGCCACCGAACCCCTGGACTCCGTCGGAAACATATTCAACATTGCAAGAATCTTCTCCTCCGGGAAGCCTCCGAAGGAAAAGAAGGCAAAAAGGGAACGCGAACTCTTCAGGGCATCCAATGTCAGCATCGACGGCCTGAGGTTCAAAATGCTCAACTTCAGCAAACCGGTGGACAGCATCGCAAGGACAATCAACTGGACCGACCTGGACGTAAGGGACATCTCCCTGCGCGCCGAAGGCGTAAAGCTCAAGGGGGTGACAGTCACCGGCAACGTCAGGGAGCTTTCATTCCGGGAAAAGAGCGGATTCACGGCCCTGCACATGTCCGGAAATGTCAAGAACGGCAACGGCGAGACCCTTATCCGGGACCTTGTCATCAGGACCCCCGACTCCGACATCAACATGTCCCGCTTCAGGATGTCCTTCGAAAGCATGGCGAGCCTGGGCAACTTCCTCGAAGAAGTCAGGATAGAGGCGGACATTCTCCCATCAGTTGTTGATTTTGAGGACATTGCCTACTTTGCCGAGGCGCTCCGTCCGATGGATTTCCGGGCTCGGATCGAAGGCCGGTATGACGGCTATGTCAACGACTTCAGCCTCAGCAATTTCAACCTTCATATGGCTGACGGCAGGAGCAACTTTTCCACTACCATTGACGGTCATCTCACAGGCCTTCCCGACTCGCAGGGCATGATGCTCGACGCGAGGCTGAAGGACACCCGATTCACGCCCGGCGAGATTGCTTCGTTCATACGCGGATTTGCCCCGGCATCGGACATAGACCTCAGCCAGATAGCCCCGGGACACAGATTCCACCTCACTGCAAGTGCGAAGGGACCTGTGAACCGCCTTTCCGTCAAGGGAATGGCCATAATGGACAACCTTTCAGCCAGGGGACGCACCATTGCATCATCGGCCAATCTTTCCGGAGGCTCGGCAGACATCGACATAGTCCTGCGCAACCTGCTCTATCCGGGGCGCCCGATAGAAATAGGAGGACATGTATCCACAACAGGCCTTGACCTGGGCGCCATACTCGGAAGCCCGCTGCTCGGGCCATGCAGCATGGAGACTGTGGCCGACGTCACGCTTACCCCGGGCATTCCGAGGATAAAGCTCGATACCCTCGGCATCGGCAGCCTCCATCTCAACGGCTATGACTACAAGGACATAAGCATCAGCGGAAGCACTGCCCCGGACCGTATCGAAGCGGTGCTGGAAAGCCGCGACACCGCATTTACGGCATCCCTTGGGGTATTCTGCGCCACCGTCGGGGACACCAGGATGCTTACCGGACACGGAGAAGTGTCACACGCCGACCTTGCTGCGATGAACATAAAGCCAGGAGAGCCGTCCGCCGTCAGTTTCACGGTATCGGCAAGTCTTCTTGGGCAGGGCGACAATGAGTCGCGGGGAGACATCCTTTTTGACTCCGTCATTCTCGAGGACAGTCTCGGGCAGCACGGAATCGGAGGCATAGACCTGTCATTCGTGGATTCGGGAGAAGGGACCAACAGCCTCACCATAGATTCCCGCTTCCTCCAGGCAAGCTTCACCGGGACACGTTTCCTCGGGGACTTTGCCAAAGACCTCCAGAACGCCACATTGCGCGAAACCATGCCGCATTATTTCGGGCAGAGGGAGGAGGACGCACCGGGCGGCGCCTACAGGGTGAGCCTGACCGTGCTTGACGCAAAAGACGTGCTGGGCTTCTTCCAGAAGGGGATGTATATCGAAAACGGCACTTCCATCACCCTCGCACTCGACGGGGACGCCCTCGAATCCCACATCAGTTCCGGGCGCATAGCACTGAAGGACAAATACATAAAAGGCATTTCAGCCAACATCGACAATAGCGCCGGTCCCCTCGCGGGCAACATCCTTTCCTCCGAAATCTCGGCGGGGGCGCTCGACCTCAGGAACGGCCTCCTGAGATTCAGCACCGAAGGGAACGGCATTCTTCTCAAACTCTCATATGACAACAGCACGGAAGAAACCAACAAGGGTGAAATCAATATTGCAGGAGAAATCGGCAGGAACTCCGGAGGGAAGATGCTCCTTGTCGGGGAGACACTCCCGGGAGAGATTCACCTTAACGGGGAACGCTGGGCCATCAGTCCGGCCACATTCCTCATCGACGGCTCCGATGTGGGCATAGACAGCCTGGTCCTGAGAGGAAGCGGACAGTCCGTTTCGGTCGATGGCGGCATCTCCGCCACAAGGACGGACACCATCTCCGTACGCCTTGACAGGTTTGACATTGCGGCAGCCAATGCCTTTATGCCTTCCGGGATGAGTCTCGGAGGCTCTGCCACAGGTTTTGCAAGCGCGGTATCCGGGCCGGGGCAGGAAAGGAGCATCCTGATGGGAATCAGCATAGAGGGCACATCCGTCGGGGACACACACCTTGGCCGCATCGACATCGCAAGTGCCTGGAATCCGGAGACGGAGGCCTTTGACCTTGGCCTGCGCAACACTGTCGGGGGCATATATTCATTTATGGCAAGGGGGGCATACAAGCCTTCCACAAAGGGCATCCGGGGCAATGTCTATTTCAACAGGTTCGACATCGGGTTTGCCGCGCCGCTGCTCGAGGGCGTGTTCAGCGAGACCGACGGCCTCCTTTCGGGAGGAATCCGCATCGGTGGCACAACCGCGCTTCCGGAGCTCTCCAGCGAGGAACTCAGGCTTGACGAAGGTCTTTTGCGGATTGACTTCACGAATGTGCCATACTCTGCCACCGGGCCTTTGCATATCGACAACGGCGGAGTCCATTTTGACGGCATTGCCATCTCCGACCGGCATGGCGGTTCCGGCACCCTCGGCGGGAGCATTCTCTGGGACCGTCTCAAGGACATGCGCATGGGAGTCAAGGCCGATTTCAGGGGGATGGAGGTGCTCGACCTGCCTGCCAACAGGGCCAACGGCTTCTACGGCAATATCTTCGCCACCGGCACCGTCTCAATCGACGGCCCGTTCAACGCGCTCACGCTCTCTGCAGACGCAACCACTGCCAAGGAGGGCGAGCTGCATGTGCCGCTGAGCGGAGGCGGCACGGTTGCTACATCCAACCTGCTGACTTTCGTGTCGTTTGCAGAAGAGGAAAAGGTTACCGACCCTTATGAGGAGATGCTCGGGAGACTTGAGCATCCGGAAGGGAAAGCTGGCAGCGACATGAGGGTACGCCTCAGGGCCCGCGTCAGCGAAAATACGGCGGCCTACATCGAGCTCGACAAGGAATCGGGCAACACGATATACGCCCGCGGAAACGGCACTATCGACATCGATGTCCGTCCGAGCCGCGACGTGATGGACTTCAGCGGAAGATACAACATCTCATCGGGCAACTTCCATCTCGATGCGCTCGGAATCGCCACGAGGGACTTCCGACTCACCGACGACAGCTACATCAATTTCAACGGGGACATCCTCGGGAGCATGCTCGAAATAGGCGCCGTTTACAGGACCAAAGCCCCGCTCGGAGCGCTGATCGGGGACAACAGTTCAACGGTAAGACGCAATATCGACTGCAAGCTTTCCGTCACCGGCGACCTCCACAGTCCGCAGATAGGCTTCGGCATCGACATTCCTGACCTCGACCCCGGCACCCAGAGCCTTGTGGAAAGTGCCCTGAGTACACAGGACAAGGTACAGAAGCAGTTCCTCAGCCTCCTGATATCGGGCTCTTTCCTGTCCGACGACAAGTCAGGCATCGTCAACAACGCCAATATGCTGAACACCACCCTGTCCGAAATCATGATGGGACAGCTCAACAGCATTCTCCAGAAGCTCGACATCTCGCTTGACCTCGGCCTTGACTTCGAGACCGACCAGAACGGGCAGAGCCTCTATGACATAGCCGTCTCGACCGAGCTGTTCAACAACCGCGTCATCGTGAACGGCACCATCGGCAACCGCCTCTACAACACCACATCGAGTCAGAGCGAACTGTTCGGCGACCTCGACATCGAAATCAAGATCGACAAGGCGGGGGCATTGAGGCTCACACTGTTCTCCCACTCCGCCGACCAATACACCAGCTATCTTGACGAGACCCAGCGCAACGGCGTGGGTATCACCTACCAGAAGGACCTCAAGTCTTTCCGGGATATCTTCAAAGGCATTTTCAGACGGAAGAAGGATGCTTCCGGAGAGACGATGCCGCAGCAAGAGGAAATGCATAAAATCACGATTGAAAAACAATGAGTTACGGTAAATTATATCTGATTCCGACTCCACTCGGGGAATATGCTCCCGAGACCGTTCTCCCCTCGGGCGTACTGTCGGTCCTTCCCGGACTGAAGGTGTTTGTGGTGGAGGAGGTCCGGACGGCACGGCGCTTTCTTTCCGCCGCAGGACTGAAGGGTCATATCGGGGAACTGGAGTTCCACGAGCTCAACGAGCATACGGACCCCAAATCCGTCGAATCGCTCATCAGCCTTTTTGAAGGCCGGGATGTGGGGCTGATGTCTGAGGCCGGGCTTCCGGCAGTTGCCGACCCGGGCTCGCTGCTTGTGGCCGCCTGCCACCGTCACGGCATCAGCGTTGTTCCCCTTGCCGGGCCTTCCTCGCTGATGATGTCCCTGATGGCCTCCGGGCTCAACGGCCAGAGTTTCGCATTCTGCGGCTACCTTCCGGCAAAGACGGACGAACGCCGCAAAGCCCTCTCTGCCATAGAAAAAAGGTCTTCGCAGGAGCGGCAGACACAGATTTTCATAGAGACCCCGTACCGCAACGATTCCCTGCTCTCGGACATACTGGATGTATGCCGTCCGGACACAAGGCTGTGCATCGCGGCGGACATCACCCTCCCCACCGAGTTCATCAGGACAATGAAGGTGTCGGCATGGAAAAAGACGCAGACGCAGATAGGAAAGCGCCCGTGTGTCTTCTTGCTTCTCGCATAACAGATTGACAATAATGAAAATAGCATATCTTACCCTCGGCTGCAAGCTCAACTATGCCGAGACCTCCACATACGAGCGCGGTTTCACGGCCGCGGGGCTTCAGACCGTACAGTGGGACGAGCAGGCCGACGTGTACCTTGTCAACACCTGCAGCGTCACCCAGCATTCCGACAACAAATGCCGCAATATCATCAGGAAATGCCACAGGGTGGCTCCGGATGCCGCCATCGTGGTGACCGGCTGCTATGCACAGCTCCGCAGGGAGGAAATACAGGCAATTGAAGGGGTCAAGCTTGTTTTCGGGGCAAAGGAAAAGGGACGCGTGGTCGGGGATACCCTGAAAATGCTCGGCCTTCTGAAGGGCAGTCCGGCTGCGGATGAAGCGCCGAAAGGAGCGCCCGCGGCAGTACATTCCGCGACCGATGCCCTCACATACAAGGAAATCTCGACTGAAATGTTCGGAGCCTATTCCGACGGGGAAAGGACGCGTTCGTTCCTGAAGGTCCAGGACGGATGCAACAATTTCTGCGCATACTGCACAGTACCGTTCGCCCGCGGGGAAAGCCGCAACATCCCGATTGCCGAGGCAGTGGAAAACGCCCGCAGGATAGCTTCAAGCGGGATCAGGGAGATTGTGCTGACAGGAGTGAACACCGGCGATTTCGGCCGCAGCACCGGAGAGAGCTTCCTCGACCTGCTCAAAGCCCTCAATGACGTGGAAGGCATCGAGAGATACCGGATTTCATCCATAGAGCCCAATCTCATTACGGACGGGATAATCGACTGGATTGCCGGCGGCACCAAGTTTATGCCCCACTTCCACATACCGCTTCAGGCAGGTGATGACGGGATTCTCGCCAGGATGGGACGGCACTACACCACGGAGGAGTTCGCAGGCAGGATCGACCGGATACGCAGCGCAATGGAAGGGCCGGGACGGCTTCCGGTGTTCTTCGGGATTGACCTGATGGCCGGGCTGCCGGGCGAGACCGACGGGATATTTGAGAGCAGCTGCAGGTTTATCGCAGAACGCATCAGACCGGCATTCATCCACATCTTCCCCTACTCCATCCGCCCGGGGACGCGCGCTGCCAAGATGAAGGACCAGGTGCGCGACGGCATCAAAACGGAGAGGGTGAAGCGCCTGGAGGAGCTGTGCGAAAGGCTTCACGCGGAGTTTGAGGCATCCTGCAGGGGCCTGGAGGCCAATGTGCTGTGGGAAGGCTCGGAGCACGGCGGAAAGATGTATGGCTATACCGACAATTATATCCGGCTTTGCAGGGATTACGACCCGATGATGGCCGGCAGGATCGAAAAGGTGACGATATGATGCAGAAGGCAAGACTCAGGTTTCTCGGCACGGGTACTTCGCAGGGAGTGCCGATAATAGGATGCAGGTGTGAAAAGTGCCTGAGCACCGACAGCAGGGACAAGAGATTCAGGTCCGCGGCCTATGTGGAGTACTGCGGGCTGCAGATCCTTGTGGATGCGGGACCTGATTTCCGCAGCCAGATGATTGCTGCCGGCATCGGCCATCTTGATGCCATCCTGCTCACACACAACCACAAGGACCACACCGGAGGGCTTGACGACGTGCGTGCCCTCAACTATATCGACCGCCGTGCCGCCGAAATATACTGCGAGCCGCGCGTGCTGGAAACCCTGCGTGAAGAGTACAGCTATGCATTTGCGCAGGCCAAGTATCCGGGCTCGCCCGAATGGAAAATCCATCTGATTGACGACAGTCCGTTCATTGTGTATCCCGACAGGGATGACAGGGAACTTACCTGGGTCCACGACGTGGGTTACCGCTACCAGCTGCCGGACGGTAGTCTTGTTCCGACCGGCAACCCGATAACCGATGCCGAAAGGGCGGATGACCCGATGCTTGAAGGTCTGTGCGGGAAGCAGTTCCACGGGGAGAGGGGCAACGGGGCGGAAATCATCCCGGTCAGGGGCCTGCACGGCACCATGCCTGTGCTCGGATACCGCTTCGGCAACATTGCCTACATCACCGATATGAGCGTCCTTCCCGAGAGCGAATACCGCAAGCTGGAAGGGCTTGACCACCTGACCCTCAATACCGTAGGCTACAAGAAGCACCATTCGCACTTTTCGCTTGACGAGGCGCTGGAAATCGCCGGCCGCATAGGTGCCGGGCACACATGGCTCACTCACCTGAGCCACACATTCCCCTGCCACGAAGCCTTTGAAGAAGAGCTTGCCCGCCTGTGCGCCGAGCGGGGCATCCGCTCGGATGTCCGTCCCGCCTATGACGGCCTTGTGATTGAATGACAATCTAATACACCTGCTGGCGGAAATAGTCGAAATCGGCATAGCCGCCTTCCTGAGTGGAGGAATAGGAATAGAGCATCGAGCGGTAGCCAGTGAAAAGGTCGAGGGTGTACCTCATCTGGAGAGGCTCCGGGCATTCGGTCCAGGACTCCCCGTCAAAAGACCATCCGACATAGGCCTTGTCGTCCCCGCAGTCGTCATCCTCCTGCGCCGTGAATACATATCTGATACGGAGCCGCACGCTGTCCCCTTCCATCGGAGTGCTTGCAAGCACCCTCTCCTCAAAACCGGGCACAATCCCCTTGCTGCCGTCCGCACGTACGACTTCGTCATATGTGCGCTGCCCCATACGGGCCACCACCGCCTTCTCTCCATCAGGGCC
The DNA here is from genome assembly GCA_945868745.1 of uncultured Bacteroidales bacterium. Classification (GTDB taxonomy): domain Bacteria; phylum Bacteroidota; class Bacteroidia; order Bacteroidales; family UBA932; genus Cryptobacteroides. The sequence continues at coordinate 20,143 of CAMBMK010000018.1, read as the reverse complement.
GACCTCGACTCCCACGGAGATGTTCAGGCTCTGGAAGGCACACAGTCCTGCCCTTGCACCAGGCTTCATACCGGAGGCATCCAGCAGCACCTCGCTGGTGCTTCTCGGGCCCACAGTCCTTTGAGTCAGGGAGTTGCGGGCCTCAAAAATATTGCCCACCGCCTCACCGGCATAGATCCTCATCCATCCCGGGCGCTCCGAGAGCGACCACTCCCCGTCCACAGGCTTATGGTTCCACTGCCATACGAGCGCGAGTGTTCCGGAATCAAACCCGTCGCTGTCCCACACATAGTCACGACCCGATGGGGGCAGATTGACCTTCACTTCCTTCATCGGCACCGTGTTGTCCCCCATCACCGGCCATCCGTCAACCCAGGTCACCGGCTGCACGGTAGGGATACGGCCCACAGCTCCGTGGTCCTGGAACATTATGGCATACCAGTCACCGTCCGGAGTATCCACAATGGCACCCTGCGCCACTCCGTCGGGACGGCCGTCAAACTCGCCCCTGAGTACCACCCTGCTTTCATACTCCCCGAGAAGGCTGTCGCTGCGCCAGCAGGTCTCGGTGCGGATCCCCCCGGCCGGCCAGTCGATTTCAAGGACATAGTATTTTCCGTCGATTTTGTAGAAATGGGCCCCTTCGGCACGAAGTCCGTAGCCCTCCGACGGAGCAGAGAAAAGCAGGGTGTCGATTCCGCCTTTTTTCAGCGCGGAGCCGTCAGGCTCAAGCTCGGTTATCATGATGTCGCCGTTGCTGTGGATGCAGAAAAGGCGTCCTTCGTCAAAAAGAAGCGATGCGTCATGCATGAACTTTCCCTCTATCTCGTTCTTCTCCCAAGGACCGTTTTCGATGTCCCTGGTCCTGAACATATATGTCTTGTGCTGGTCGTTTGCCACAAAAAGCATATAATAGACCCCGTCATTGTAGCGCAGGGATGCCGCCCACTGTCCCATTCCGTAGGCATGGGCACCGTTCCTGAGATTATAGACATCGTCATCCTCCAGGCAGTCGAAGACATAATTGACTGTTTCCCAGTGGACAAGGTCACGGGATTTCATGATCGGGGCCCCCGGACAATAGTACATCGTGGTGCTGACCATATAGTAAGTGTCGCCGACACGGATGACGTCATTGTCAGGTATATCGGTGTAGGTCAAAGGATTGACTGCAATCTGTGATTGCGGCGCACTGCAGGAAAAGGTCATGACGAATGACAGGGCAAGCGCTGCTGCAACGGAAAGGCTTTTTTTCATGAAAATACAGATTTTATTGCAAATATAACATAATTCCCTGTCATACAAGCCGGCTCCATTCTTGTCTATATGGAATTAATGTGGTATTTTTGGGATAATGACTGATATAATTATTATAGGCGCCGGAGCGGCGGGAATGTTTTGCGCCGCGGAACTTCGGAGAAGGGTTCCGCGCCTTGGGATAACCATACTCGAGGCAGGCAGGAAAAGCCTTGCCAAAGTTGCTGTTACGGGTGGAGGAAGATGCAACCTCACCAATTCGTTCGAAGATATCAGAAGCCTCCGTGAAGCATACCCGAGAGGGGAACGGGTGATAAAGAGGGCCATGAGCCAGTTCTGCGTAAGGGATACCCTGGAATGGTTCCGGAGCCGCGGCGTAGCCCTTGTCCTTCAGGACGACCACTGCTGGTTTCCCAAGTCGCAGGACGCCATGGAGATAGTCAGGACTCTCAGGGAGGCAGCCTCCGGAGCCGAGATCCTCCTTGAAAAAAAAGTGACGGGGATCACGGACAACGGGGATTGCTTCACCGTCACCTGCGGGGAAGAAGAGTTCTGCGCCGACTATGTGGTTGTCACCGCAGGAGGATTGCCTGCCGGTACCACGATGTTTGACCCTCTCAATCTTGTGATGGAGCCTTCAGTGCCGTCGCTGTTCACCTTCAGGATCGATGACAGCGTGACGCAGCTGATGGGGCTTGTGGTCGGAAAGGTGACTGCAGCCATTCCCGGCACGAAATTACGCGCGGACGGCCCTCTTCTCATAACGGACTGGGGCATGAGCGGCCCGGCCATCCTCAGACTTTCATCCTATGCCGCAAGATACCTCAAAGAAAACGGTTACCAGGCGCCGCTTTCCGTCAACTGGCTGAATGTCAATGATGAGAAAGCCCACGAGATAATCGGTGGCATCGCCTCGGCCAATCCCCAGAAGATGGTGGAATCCGTTCATCCCGATGCAATCCCGTCAAGGCTGTGGGCCTATCTTGCAGGCAAGGCCGGCATCGGGGGCCGCAGATGGGCTGAAATCGGCAAGACAGGCATGAACAGGCTGTGCAGCTGCCTGACGGACGACAACTACAGGATTTGCGGAAGGGCAAAGTTCAAGGATGAGTTTGTGACATGCGGAGGTGTGGGACTCGGCAACATCGACCCTTTCACCATGGAGGCAAAAAAGCATCCGGGACTCTTTTTTGCAGGAGAAGTGCTTGACATAGACGCGATTACGGGAGGATTCAACCTTCAGGCCGCCTGGAGCACGGCATACTGCGCAGCAAAGTCCGTTGCCCGGAAATACGGGGACACATCGGACTGACAATTGATTTCAGACAATGACACCGGACTTGGAAAAACTGCTGTCGGACCACGGGATCAGGCCCACTGCAAACAGGCTTATGATAGCTTCCGCCCTTGCCGGGGCAGGAAGACCGCTTTCCATGACCGAGCTTGAGACAATGCTCGAGACCATCGACAAATCCGGCATTTTCAGGGCATTGACCTTGTTTCGGGAGAAGCGTCTTGTCCATACCATCGAAAACAGCGAGGGCATCAGGTACGAAATCTGCCACAGCTGCTCCGACCACGATGACGACATCCACGCCCATTTCTACTGCACAGAGTGCGGCAGGACCCTGTGTCTTGAAAAAATCCCTGTGCCGGATATAGATCTGCCACAGGGATTCAAAAAGTCTTCAGTCAATCTTGTTGTCACGGGCATCTGCCCGCAGTGCAGTCACGAAAAATGATTGCTATGCAAACCTTTTCGCCTGCTCGGCGATAAGGTCAGCATCGTCGAAATAGTTGATCTTCATCGCCTTGCGCACCTCTGCGAGAGTCTCTCCTGCAGCCTGGCGGGCGACTTCGCAACCCTTCCTGAGGATTTCATACACTGCAGGGATGTCCTTCTCGAACTCCTTCCTGCGTGCCCTTATCGGCTCAAGCTCCTGATTGAGGATCTTTTCGAGGAATTTCTTGCACTTTACGTCACCGATGCCTCCGGCAGTGTAGGCTGCTTTGAGCTCGTCCAGACAGCTGAATTCCGGCCAGTAAAGCCCGAAATGCGAATCATCGCAGAATGCGTCCAGATATGTGAATACCGCATTGCCCTCCACGTGGCCGGGGTCGCTGACATTGAGGTGGAGCGGGTCGGTGTACATCGACATGATCTTCTTGTGCATCTCCTCGGCCGTCTCGCTGAGATAGATGCAGTTGCCCAGGGACTTGCTCATCTTGGCCTTGCCGTCGGTTCCCGGAAGGCGGAGGCAGGCGGAGTTGCCCGGAAGCAGGATCTGCGGCTCCACCAGGGTCTCGCCGTAGATGCCGTTGAATCTTCTTACTATCTCCACTGTCTGTTCGAGCATAGGTTTCTGGTCCTCGCCCACAGGCACCGTAGTAGCCTTGAAGGCAGTGATGTCGGCAGCCTGTGAAATCGGATATGTAAAGAATCCGACCGGAAGGCCCTTTTTGTTGTCGTTTGCCTCCCCTTCTTCCGCCATATCGTGGAAGCCGCGGAGGATCATCTCGTTCTTGACGGTAGGATTGCGCTGGAGACGGGCAACGGTCACCATGTCCATAAAATAGAAAGTCAGCTCGGTAAGCTCCGGTATCTGGCTCTGGATGAAAAGGGTGACCTTTTCAGGGTCGAGGCCTACGGAGAGGTAGTCGAGTGCAACCTCGATCACATTCTGACGCACCTTCTCCGGATTGTCGATATTGTCGGTAAGAGCCTGCGCATCTGCAATGAACACAAACATCTTGCTGTAGTCTCCCGCGTTCTGGAGAGCGACCCTGTTCCTGAGCGAACCGACATAGTGGCCAATGTGGAGCCTGCCGGTGGGCCTGTCGCCCGTAAGTATTATCTTTTCTGACATCGTTCGTTTTGTTTTTATTCATATCGGACCGGCAGGGCAAGCCCCGCTCCGGAGCCGAAAACGTGCAAATATACGGAAACGGATTCTATTTGCAAAGCGGAAGGCTATTCTCCGCTCATATAGTGATGGTAGCCGGAAAGTTTCTTCCACGCCCCGCGGGTAAAGTCCGGCACCTCCACAGGCATGCTTCCGTGCGCGATGGAGATGCGGTTCAGGGCACCGATGCAGGACCATTCAGCAGCATCATAGACGTCCTGATCGAGAGGAAGACCGTTGCGCAGGCAATAGACCAGCCTGTAGTCCATCACGAAATCCATTCCGCCGTGGCCTCCCACCTTCTTTGCAATCTCCTCGAGCTCTATGTGGATCGGGTGCTTGTATTTCTCCATAAGCGCCTCTTTCACATCCTGCGGCACAAAACTGTGCATGCTCAGGTTCTCGTGGTCCGGGACGCCGTCTATCTTTTCGGCAGAGCGGAAAGTGTAGCCCGACACCGGGTATTTGCTGGCGTACCCTTCGGTGCCGACAAGCTGGTACATACGGCTGTATGGACGCGGATTCATCACATCGTGCTGCAGGTGGATGGTCTGGCCGTTCTCGGTCCGTATCATTGTCATGGTATGGTCAGCATTCTGGAAATCAGGGCTTTCGTGGCCGCTGTACTTCGGGGTAAGCTTCGGTCCTGTAAGCGCCTTGCTGTCCATTGCCACAAGATAGGTCATCCTGTTGCCCCTGTGGATGTCCAGGAGCTGGCAGGCAGGTCCGAGACCGTGGGTAGCATAGACGTCGCCGCGGTTGGCCTCATTGAAATCGAGCCTCCAGTTGCCCTGGTATGCGCCCCAGAACTCCTCGAGGTTGTGGATGTAGGAGCCTTCCACATGGACAATGTCCCCGAAAAGCCCGTGCCGGGCCATATTGAGGGTAGTGAGCTCGAAGAAGTCATAGACGCAGTTCTCGAGCATCATGCAGTGGCGGCGGGTTTTCTCTGCTGTATTTACAAGCTGCCAGCATTCGTCGAGGTCCATTGCCGCAGGCACTTCCAGGGCAACGTGCTTGCCGTGTTCCATCGCATAGACGGCTATCGGGGTATGCAGGAGCCAGGGGGTGGCCACATACACAAGGTCGATGTCGTCACGTTCGCAAAGCTGTTTCCACCCTTCCTCTCCGCTGTAGGATGCGGCTTCCGGGAGGGATGCGCCCCGCAGTATCTGCTGTGCGCTTTCCACCCTTTCCGGATAGAGGTCGCACAGGGCCTTGATCTGTACTCCGGGGATGTAGGTAAAACGCTCCACCGCACCCGGGCCCCTCATGCCGAGTCCGATGAATCCCACCCTTACGGTGTCGATCGGGTCGCAGCGGAATGCAACCATATCCTCCTGTCCTGCCGGACGCTCCGGGACCGGAGTCCTGATAAGGCCGCTCTCCTCTGAGGAGCAGCAGCAAAGCAATGAGATTGCGGCAATTGCGGATGCAATCAGTCCTGTAAACCTTGTCATAAGATTATCTGTTCAGTGATTTGATGAATTCTTCCATTTCGCCAAGATGCATATCAATGCTGCGGAGCATGGCCAGCTGCGCCCTTGTCCGCTGGAGATTGTGCCCCGGGTATGCAGTTTTGTAGTAGCTGTCCCCGTCAAGATAGTCCGTAAGGAAACGCACGGCCTGCATATAGGTCATCATCTGAGCGCCGAAAGGCAGGTTTTCCATCTCCACAGGAGTGAGGAATGCTTCTGCAGACTCGATATAACCTTTTGAGAATGACCTGAATATATCCATATCGAGACCTACTCTTCCGAGGTCCCTGTCGTCTTCCGCTCCGGTGTTGGCGGCCGTACGGATGAAGTCGCCGAAGTCCGAAAGGACAAATCCGGGCATGGTGGTGTCGAGGTCGATGACGCAGAGGAACGAGCCGTCCCCGTCAAAGAGCATATTGTCCACCTTGGTGTCGCAGTGGGTGATGCGCTTCGGGAGCAGGCCCCTCCGGTGGAGGTCTTCCGCGCGGAGCATTTCCCCTTCCCTCGAGAGAATCTCATCCAATATGTCACGGACTCCGGAAAGCCTTCCGGCCACATCCCTTTCCACTGCATCATGGAGCTGGCGGAGGCGGAAAGACATATTGTGAAAGTCGGGAATAGTGGCGCCAAGAGGCCCTCCGGGAAGGTCCGAGAGCATTTTCTGGAAATCCCCGAAGGCCTTTCCCGTAAGATAGGCCGACTCCGGAGTCACCTCCGACAGAGTCTTTGTGCGGGGGATGAACTCCGTCATGCGCCAGCAGCCGCCATCGCCGTCCCCGGCAAAAAGCGCCCCGTCCCTTGCCGGGACAACAGTCAGGGTCCTGCGCCCGATGTCATCCGCCCCCCTTTCCTGCAGTTTGGCCCTTATATGGGAAGTGATGCGCAGGATATTGTCCTGCATAAGAGGCACATCCCTGAAAACGGAGGTGTTGATGCGCTGCAGCACATAATCCGGTGTCCCTTCGGGCATGGTCGTGACCTTGAAAGTGTCATTTATCAGTCCGTTGCCGAGGGGCTGCACGCAGACGCACTCCCCTTCCAGGGCAAACAGCGGGACTATCTTTCCGAAATCATAGCAATGGGTGGCCATCGGTGAAAATGCATTTATGGAACATTCGGCAGCTTACTGGGAAGCCTGTCTTATAGGGCGAAGCACAAATGCAAATATAACCAATCGGCCACTCATTACCAAACGTATTTTCAACAGCTTCCGCCGTATCAGCGCAGCGTGCGCATCGAGTTGAGCACGGCGAGGACGGTCACTCCCACATCGGCGAAAACAGCCATCCACATGCCTGTGAGCCCGAAAGAAGCGAGCACAAGCACCGCCATTTTCACTCCGATTGCAAATACGGTGTTCTGACGGGCAATCTTCACGGTCTTCCTTGCGATGCCTATGACCTGGGCTATCTTGGAAGGACGGTCATCCATCAGCACGACGTCGGCAGCCTCTATTGCGGCATCGCTTCCGAGCGCACCCATCGCTATGCCCACATCGGCCCTTGCAAGCACCGGGGCGTCATTGATGCCGTCACCCACGAAGGCCAGCACGCCTTCGCCCTCCTTCAGGAGCCTTTCCACCTGCGCCACCTTGTCGGCAGGCAGCAGGGAGGCGTGGTATTCTGACACCCCGACCTCCTTTGCGACTGCGGCGGCCACAGCCTCGTGGTCTCCGGTAAGCATCACGGTCCTGCGCACCCCGAGACTGCCAAGGTCGGAGACGGCCTGCACGGAATCATCCTTCAGGCGGTCGGAAATCACGATATGGCCCGCATACTGATGGTCAATCGCCACATGGACGATGGTCCCTGTCCTGTGGCAGTTTTTCGCCCGGGCGCCGATGTTGTCCATCAGCCTGGCATTGCCCACGCTCACAAGGTGGCCGTTGACCATTGCCTCCACACCCTCGCCGGCAACCTCGCGCACGTCGGTCACCGTGCAGTCATCATCCTCCTCGGGATATGCGCTGCGCAGGGATGCCGCAATCGGATGGGTGGAATATCTTTCGACGTGTGCCGCAAGGTGGAGGAGTTCCTTTTCCGGAAGTTCGGCCGGATGGACGGCAGTCACCTCGAACACCCCGTGGGTAAGGGTCCCTGTCTTGTCGAATACCACCGTCCCGACTTTCGAAAGCGCCTCAAGATAGTTGGAGCCCTTGACAAGCACTCCCCTGCGGGATGCTCCGCCAATGCCTCCGAAAAACGCGAGAGGGACCGAGAGCACCAGGGCGCACGGGCAGGATACGATAAGGAACACAAGGGCTCTGTAGAGCCATACAGGGAACGATGCCCATCCGGCAAAAATCGGAGGGACCAGTGCCAGAAGGACTGCTGCAGCCACGACTGCAGGGGTATAGACCCTTGCGAACGAGGTGATGAATCTCTCGCTGCGCGACTTGCTGCGGGAGGCATTCTCCACAAGGTCAAGGATCTTTGACGCCGTGGACTGGCCGAAGTCCTTTGCAGTGCGCACCTTCAGCACTCCGGAGAGATTGACGCACCCGGAGAACACCGGGTCGCCGGCAGAGACTCCCCTCGGCACGCTTTCACCCGTAAGTGCCACAGTGTCAAGGGATGAAGCACCCTCAACCACCACTCCGTCCACAGGAAGCTTCTCTCCCGGACGCACCAGTATCAGGTCGCCGACGGACAACTCCGACGGATGTACCGTCCTTACCGAATCCCCTTCAATGAGATTTGCCGTGTCTGGCCTGATGTCCATAAGTGATGAAATGCTCTTGCGGCTTCGTCCGGCGGCAATGCCCTCGAACAGCTCGCCGACCTGGAAGAAAAGCATCACGAACACCGCCTCGGCAAACTGCGGCTCAGCCCCCGGGAGGAAACCGATGCACAGGGCGCCGATTGTTGCCACTGCCATAAGGAAGTTTTCGTCAAGCGCCTCCCCGTGGGAAATGCCTTCCCAGGCCTCCTTGAGAGTATCCAGCCCGGCCGCGAGATAAGGCAGGAGATACAGCAGGAGAAGCTGCCAGGCGGCAAGGTCTGTCACCCTTTCGACCACAGCCGCTATAGCGAGCAGCAGGGCGGAGACTATGATCCTGATGACCGTCTCCCCGGTACTCCCTTCCGTATGTCCGTGGGAGTGTCCGTTTTCCTCCGTATGGCCGTGGGAGTGAGTGTGTCCGTCAGCGGGCTCACTGGAGTGTCCGCAGGTGCAGCGGCTGTCCTGTGTGGAGCATCCGCACGCTTTTTCGTGTCTGTGAATATCATTATGTCCCATAATCCTGTACATTTTTGATGGTACAAAATTATGGGACAAATTGCGCAACCGGGTTGCAAAATGCTTCCCTATGACTTGACAGGGCCCTCTCCGCCGAAATTGACGTCTGCCCTTATGAGATGCTTGAGGGAAATCAGGATTTGCTGCGACTCCTGGAGCATATTGAGATAGACATAAGCCGTAGTCAGGTTTTCCCTGTCGGTCTGGAGCCTTTCGGTTGTGGCCTTGCGCTCCTCGGAGAAGCATTTCTCGGCCTGGAGGCATATGTCCCTGACGCTGTCCATATCGGAAAGGTCTCCGGATGCCAAGACATCGGCAACTCTCCTTACTGCAAATGCAAGGGTGTCCCTGAGCGGACGGAACACCTTGGCCTGCTCCTCTGAAATAGGCACGAAATTGTTGTCGATATGCTCCTGGCACTGGTCACAGATGCGCATCAGGCTGTAGAGAATGTCCTCGCAGCTGTTGACGCCGACATGGAACCAGGTATTCTTTTCAAGCGCCGCCGAAGCAGGGATGCGCCTGAGGACGGTCATTTCCTTTCTGCGTACATTCTTGAGCGTCACCCTTTCAGTACGTACTGCCTTCTGGGTCTTTTCGAGGAGTCTCGGGTCGTCCAGCATAAATCCGTCAGTAGCCTGCCGGTAGAGATAGCCGGCGTGGTCGAGAAGGTCGTGCTGGCTGTTGAAGACGTGATGGACAAGGAGTTCCTGCACCCTCTCCGGATTGTTTGAAGAGAGCATTTCGTTCATTTCCAGCTCTTCCGCGTCATCGGTAGCCTTGCCCTTCGAGCCGAGGTTGCGTTTGGCAAGTATGAACAGCGCGACGGAGGCGATGATGACCGTTCCCGGTTTGCCGGTAAAGAACATTGCAAATACCACTGCAGCACAGATGGTGAAGGCGGCGCCGGCAGTGATGAACCATCCTCCGATGACAGACACGACTCCGGTGATTCTGAACACGGCGCTCTCCCTTCCCCACGCCTTGTCGGCAAGAGAGGTACCCATAGCCACCATAAATGTGACATATGTCGTGGAAAGAGGAAGCCTGAGGGAGGTTCCGAGTGCAATCAGGAGGCTGGCTACCACGAGGTTGACCGCAGCCCTGACCTCATCGAAGGCCGCGCCCCTTGTGTCCTCGACCTCGTCGGAATTGAACCTGCTGCGGGCCCAGCGCTTGACGCTCTCGGGCATCACATTGCTGAACCACGATGCCACTCCCCTTGAGGTGCGCACCACCATCCTGGCGATTTTCGAAGAGCCGAACATCTCGTCCCCGCCTCCCTGGCGCGAAAGATCGACCGAAGTCATCACCACCCTCATCGCCTTTTTCGAGGTCACGAGGGATATGACCATGATCGCGCCGGCAATCAGGAGCATCCACACAGGGGTGGTGGCCGGGGAATCGAGGGACGTCATAAGATATTCATTGTCAGGCACTCCGCTTGTCCTCCAATCCATAAAGGAAGAAAGTCCGGCAAGAGGGACGCCGATGAAGTTGACAAGGTCGTTGCCCGCGAAGGCCATCGCAAGGGCGAATGTGCCCATGAGCACAAGTATCCTGAAGACATTGACCTTCAAGGAATAGAGCAGTCCCATTATGAGTCCCATCACCACGAATGCAGCGAGGAAGAACAGCCCCTGATTGGCCATGAGCCAGGTCTTGATTTCGGCAGGGAACATGCCCCCGAAGCATTTCAGGACCATGAAATACAGGATTGCCGCTCCGGAGAGTCCTCCGAAGAGCGCTATCTTGAGGGTGCTCCTGTTTTTGTTGTAGGTAAATGTGAAAAGGAGCCTGGAAAGATACATCACAACCGTTCCCACGACGAATGCGATTGCCACGGAAACGAATATCGCGAGTATCACGGACAGGGCCTTTCCGGTGTTGAGGAGTTCCCCGACATGGAGAGAAGGGTCCCTTGCAATCTTGAGGAGCGCCAGGGTGAATGCACCTCCGAGAAGCTCAAAAACCATTGACACTGTGGTACTTGTAGGCATTCCGAGGGAGTTGAAGATGTCGAGCAGCAGCACATCCGACGCAAGCACTGCCACAAAGACAATCATCACCTCGCTGAATGTGAAATAGGACGGGTGGAGAATGCCGTTCCTGGCGATTTCCATCATTCCGTTGCCGGACACCGCGCCTATGAACACGCCGATTGCCGCCACAAGCAGAATAGTTTTCAGAGTGGCTACCTTGGCCCCTATCGCCGAGGTCAGAAAATTGACCGCATCGTTGCTGACGCCGACCACGAGGTCAAATACCATCAGCACAAAAAGAAAACCGAGCAGTCCGATGTAAAATCCTTCCATATCTATAAAAAATCTTTATCCGAAAGCAGCAACAATCCCCGCCTTTGTATATTTATCCATACAAAAGTGGGGAAGAAATGTTACAACAGTGTGCCGGTTTTGTTACAATAATATTACATTATCACTTTTTCTTCAGGGTGAAATCGAGCTTGAGCCCTCCGTCATTGGAAGCCGTTATGGTCCCCCCGTGGAAAAGGACAGCATTCTTGACTATGGACAGGCCGAGGCCGGTGCCCCCGAGACTGCGGCTGCGCCCCTTGTCCACACGGTAGAACCTTTCAAAAATATGTGAAATGTGCTCCTCGGGCACTCCTGGGCCATTGTCACGGAAAGTGAAGGCCCAGCAGGTGGACTCTTCGCAGGCGGAAAGCGTGATCTTCGCACCCTGGCCGGCATAGGCTATGGCATTGTCGGTGAGATTGCGGAAAATGCTGTATATCAAGGAATAGTTGCCGTGGATCCGGATACCGAAAGGAAGGAGGTTGTGGAATGTCATCCCCTTTGCCGCTATCTGCTCGGACATGTCGGAAACCATTGTCTGGACCATCCGGGAGACATCCACGTCCTCGAGCACCCACCCTTCGGGGGCATCATCGATGCGGTTGAGGATGGAGATGTCGTCGAGCAGCGATGTGAGCCTGCCGGCCTGCGAGAGCGACCTATGGATAAACTCCTGGCGCGTGTCCGCATCGAGCTGCGGATTGTCGGCAAGGGTTTCGAGATAGCCCCTGATCCCGGCGACCGGGGTCTTGAGCTCGTGGGAAATGTTCTGCGTCATCTGCCTGCGGGTAAGGGCCTTTTCAAGATCCTTCTGGCGGGCGATGTAGCTGTCGAATATCTTCACGTAGATCCTCAGCACCACTACAAGTATGAGGACTACGGCAAGGGCCACCCAGATGAAATGGATGTCGGCCTTGAGCATATCCCTGAGGTCGTGGTCATACGGGAGGGCGGTCCTTATGACCATGCCGCTGTCAGGAAAGTATGTGGCGGAATAGAAATACTTTGTGTGCGTGGTCTCGCTGAGGCGGTCTATCACATACCCGCTCCCGGTCCTTATGGCCGAGCTGACCTCTTCCCTTTCGAGATGTCCGGGCATGGACTCATAGTCCCTTTCCACATTGTCATAGAGCACTTTGCCGAGAGTGTCCACAACCGTAAGCCTGAGGTGCGGCACTGCATATTCGCCGAGACACGACCCGAAATCCGCAGTACTGTCCCGGGACACGTCCCTGTACAGATCGGCATTGATGTCCTGCAGCTGTACATTGAGCATGGCTATCTTGTACTCCTTCTCCCTTTTCAGCTGGAAGGCGATGAAAACGACGGCGAACGCAAGGAACACCGTTATGATGCAGAAGAACATGCTCCTGCCTGTTGATGACTTTTTCATACTGTCAAAGATTCTCAGGGCTGGAAGAAATAGCCGTATCCCGACCGTGTGGCTATGCAGCGGGAATACGGTGCAATCTTTTTTCTTATTCTTGTAATATTGACGTCAACGGTCCTGTCCAGCACCAGCACATCGTCCCTCCAGACAATCTTCAGAATGTCCTGACGGGAATACACCCTCCCCGGATTGGACAGCAGAAGATGCAGAATCTCAAACTCGGTGCGGGTAAACGGAACCTGTTTTCCGTCAACGGTAACTGTCTTTGAATCAAGGTCAAGGGACATGGACTCATAGTCGAGCGTACCTGACACCCTGCGGCTTGTGCGACGGAGCACGGCCTTGACGCGGAGCATCACCTCCCTGACGGAGAACGGTTTGGCTATATAGTCGTCGGCCCCCGCACGGAAGCCTTCGACAAGGTCGCTTTCAGTATCCTTGGCCGTAAGGAAGATTACCGGAATGTCTTTCGTCTTGGGATTGGCCCTCATCTGCCGGGCAAGCTCAAATCCCGATATCCCGCCCATCATCACATCAAGAAGGACGAGCTCAAAGCGCGACAGGTCGAGCGACAGCGCCTCCTCGGCAGAGGATGCGGTCAGGGCTTCGAATCCGTTAAGCTCGAGGTTGAACTTCAGTATCCGGCAGATATCCTGCTCATCGTCAACAACAAGAATCATAGTTTGTTATCATTTGGCCTCACAAAAATAGCAAAAGGAAGACAAAATGCAAGCGGAGTGTGTCAAATGTAATACAATCGTAATATTTCGGAAAAGATTGCTATATTTGTAAATAAACTCCCGCAGAAATGATGCTGCGCGGAAAGTTTTTGACGTTAAAACATAAACTGAAATGGAAACAAAACAATCTGCAAGAATACAGACTTCCATTCTCAATGCGGCCGAAAAGAAGGCCCTGGTATGGATGGCTGAGAGATGTCCGGGGTGGGTCACTTCAGACATGCTTACTTTCATCGGCTTTCTCGGTGCCGTTGTCATCGGGACAGGATATGCCCTCTGCGGCATCAGCTACAATTTCCTCTGGCTTGCCTCCCTGGGCTTCGTGATCAACTGGCTGGGAGACTCCATGGACGGCACCCTCGCAAGGGTACGCAACCAGCAGCGCCCGAGATACGGCTTCTTCATCGACCACAACATCGACTGCATCAACGAGGCGATAATGTTCATAGGCATCGGACTGTCCCCTCTCATGAGCCTTTCCAATGCTCTGCTTGTGCTTGCGGCCTATCTGATTCTCTCGATCTATGTCTATATCAGCGCCCATCTCAAGGGCGAATTCAAGCTCACCTACGCCAAGATGGGGCCTACCGAATTCCGCGTGATAATGATAATATTCAATACTCTCGTGTATTTCATCAGGCCGCTCCACGACTGGGGCATCACGCTCACTGTGGCAGGCAGTCCGGTAGTATTGAAAGTATTTGACTTCGTTGCAGTTGCGGTATTCATCATACTTGTGGTGATGTATCTTGCAAGCCTTTACAAGGACGCCAGGTATTACGCAGCCCTCGAGCCGCTGAAAAAGGACAAATAGGACATTTATGGGAAGCTTTTCCATCAGGAAGTTTCTTGGCAAAGCCGTAAAATTCTGTACTTCAAGCCTGATCGGTACCGGGGTGGACACGCTTGTGCTGTGGGTATTCTCCACCTGGGTATTCATGTCATACACAGGCAAGTACATTTTTTCTCCGTGCATCTCCTTCGAGTGCGCGGTGCTGACCAATTTCACGATTGCCTATTTCTTCATCTGGAAAGACCGTATCAAGAAAAGGAGTTCCAAATCTTTCTGGCTCCATTTTGCAGCCTACAACGCATCGTCCGCGGGAATGTTTCTGATAAAGATGCTTCTGCTTCTCGGCATCGAGAGGCTCTTCGGGCTCAATGCGATCCTGTGCAACCTCGGGGCACTCTGCTTCACGGGGATACTCAATTTCTTTATGAACGAGCTTGTAATATTCAGAAACAAAAAGACTGTCTGAACTTATGCCCATCATCACATACGAAGACCTTGAGAAGGTCTCCCCGGCATTCGGGGGAAAGTGGGGACACCGCCTTGTGGACCTGCTGATGAAGCTTGTCAACCTCGACACCTTCACCGAAATATACGACAGCCAGGCGATGTATGCCGGCAACATGTTTGCGCAGAAGATCCTGGAGTGTACGGGCACGGACTACCTCATATCCGGGGCCGAGGTGCTCGACAACCTCCCCGAAGGGGCCTTCATCACCATACACAACCACCCCTACGGAGGCGTGGACGGGATGGTGGTGCTAGATCTGATCGGAGGGAAGAGAAATGACTACAAGGTGATGGTCAACAAGATTCTGGGCTATATGAAGGCTCTCAACCCGGGCATCATCACTGTGACGCCTACCGGCGAGGAGCGCACGGCACCGACCTCGGAAAGCATCCGCGGTGTGCGCGAGGCGATGGGGCATCTCAGGGACGGACACCCGCTGGGGCTGTTTCCGTCAGGCGCCTGCTCCGACCTCAAGCCCCGTGAGCACTGGACAATCAGCGACCGGCAGTGGCAGGAGCCCATCATACGCCTTATCAAGAAGGCCCGTGTCCCGATTGTCCCGATCCATTTCATAGACCACAATTCGATGTTCTACTATCTTCTCGGGCTCATCAGCTGGAAAATCAGGCTGCTGCGCCTTCCTACGGAAGTCATCGACAAAGGCGGAAAGCGCGTGCGGGTGGCCATCGGGAAACCTGTTTCGGTTGAGGAGCAGGCAAAGTACACCGACATCGGGTCCTACGGCAGATTCCTCCGTTCCCTTGTCTATGACATGCCGGAGCCGCCGGCATCCTCCTATGTCAGAAGGAGCGGGCTGACACTGTAGAAAGCCTATCTGACGAGCCTCAGGCCGATGCGTTTGCGGTCAAGGTCAATGCTGATGACCGACACGGTCACATGCTGATGGAGCCTGAGCACCTTTGAAGGGTCCACGTGGCCCCTTTCCTTTCCGCGCATCTGCGAGACGTGTATGAGGCCGTTCTCGTGGAGTCCTATATCCACGAAGGCGCCGAATGCGGTGATGTTGGTGACTATGCCCGGGAGTTCCATTCCCTCGCAGAGGTCCTCGATGGACCTTATGTCGTCCGCGAAGGAGAATTCTTCGGCGGCCTCGCGCGGGTCCCTGCCCGGCTTGGCAAGCTCCCTGATGATGTCGTTGACTGTAGGCAGTCCGAAATCGCCCTCGACGTATTTTTCCGCCACAATCTTTTCACAGAGGGCCGCATTGCCTACAAGCTCCCGTGTGGATACTCCCAGGTCTGATGCCATCCTGTCCACGATGTGGTAGCTCTCCGGATGGACGGCCGAAGCATCGAGCGGATTGTCCGCCCCCGGGATCCTGAGGAAGCCGGCACACTGCCTGAAGGCCTTGGCCCCGAGCCTCGGCACATCCATCAGCTCCTTTCTGCTCCTGAATGCCCCTTTTTCGCTGCGGTAGCCCACTATGGATGCCGACAGGGACGGTCCCAGGCCGGCCACATAGCTCAGGAGGTACGGACTTGCAGTATTGAGGTTGACTCCCACAGAGTTGACGCAGCTCTCTACGGTATTGTCGAGCCTCTCCCTGAGGAGATTCTGGTCCACGTCCCACTGGTACTGGCCCACTCCGAGCGATTTCGGGTCGATTTTGACAAGCTCGGCGAGAGGGTCCATAAGTCTTCTTCCGATGGATACGGCGCCCCTTACGGTCACATCCTCGTCGGGGAACTCCGCACGGGCGATTTCCGAAGCCGAATAGATGGAAGCGCCGTCCTCGCTGACCATATAGATTTTGCAGACCGAGCCGAGGCCGGTCTTTTTCACGAATTCCTCCGTCTCCCTGCTTGCCGTACCGTTGCCTATGGCTATCACCTCTATCCCGTAATCCTCCACCATCGAGGAAAGGGCGGTCATCGACTTGACCTTCTCGCTTTTAGGCGGATGGGGATAGATGATCGTGTGGTACAGAAGGTTGCCCTGGGCATCGAGGCAGGCAATCTTGCAGCCGTTCCTGAATCCGGGGTCAATGGCCATGGTGCGTTTCTGGCCGACCGGCGGAGCCAGGAGGAGCTGCCTGAGATTATCCCCGAACACATTGACCGACTCCACGTCGGCCTTGCGCTTTGCCTCCTTGAGTATCTCCCCCGTGATGGAAGGGAGCAGGAGACGTGAATATGCGTCTTCCATTGCAGCGCGGAGCTCCCTGCCTGCCGGTTCGGAAGGATACCTGCGCCCGTGGCAGAAATCATAGTAGAGCTTGTTGCAGCATTTCTCCGCGTCCGCATCTATCCTGACAGTGAGAAACCCCTCGTCGGAGGCCCTCAGGATGGCAAGAAGCCTGTGCGATGCAATCCTTGACAGCGGCTCGCGGAAGTCGAAATAGCCCTTGTACTTGAGAGCCTCCGGGTCCTCTTTTCCCGCCTTGGTAACCTTCGACACGAGGCTTCTTGTGCGGAAAATGCTCCTTAGGGTCTCCCTTACGGATGCAGTCTCCGATATGCGCTCGGCAATGATGTCACGCGCCCCCGCAAGTGCATCCTCCACAGTCGCCACCTTGTCTCCCACATATTTAGCAGCCTCCTTTCCGGGGTCTTGCACCTTCATCCCATATATGGCGTCGGCAAGCGGTTCGAGCCCCGCCTCCCTTGCCACAGTGGCCCTTGTGCGCCTTTTCGGACGGAAAGGCAGATACAGGTCCTCAAGCCTTGCCGCCTCCACGCAGCCTTCAATCGCGGCGCGCAGCTCCTCCGTCAGCCTGCCCTGCGCCTCTATAGTCTCCAAGATGGTGGCCTTGCGCTTTTCCATCTCCGAGAACACATCCGTCCAGTGCTTTATTTCAGCGACCTGGGTATCGTCGAGCCCGCCGGTCTTTTCCTTGCGGTAACGGCTGATGAAAGGGATTGTGTCCCCTTCTTCAAAGAGCGCCGCGCAGTTTTCGGCCTGCCACGGCTTGACCTGAAGGTGGCTGCATATGAAATCTATGTATATCTGCTTCATTTCCTTGTGGTTATCAGTATAGTGAGAGGCTGGACGTCAGTCCTGTGAAAGCTCCTGGAGCTCGCTGCGGTATGCCG
Organism: uncultured Bacteroidales bacterium; assembly: GCA_945868745.1. Classification (GTDB taxonomy): domain Bacteria; phylum Bacteroidota; class Bacteroidia; order Bacteroidales; family UBA932; genus Cryptobacteroides. Next base: position 2,469 of record CAMBMK010000018.1, on the reverse strand, counting down.
AGAGGATGCGGGACTTCGAGATGAATCCCAGATAGTTGCGCTCACGGTCAAACACCGGAAGACGCCAGGCATCCGTCTTTTCGAATTTCTTCATCACCTCCTCCATCGGCTCGTCCTCATAGACGGATGCAGGAGCTGAATGCATAAGGTTATAGACATGTATCGAATCGAACTTCGACTGGTCAAACATATGCTTGCGTATGTCATCCATCTCCAGCACGCCCTGGAAACGCCCGTTCCCGTCAAACACCGGGAAAACGGCTACAGTGCTCGTGGACACGATGTCCATGATGTCTCCCAGCGATGCATCCATCTGGATCTTGGGGTATTTGTCCCTTATGAGGTCCCTGGTGTGCATCAGCGTAAGGATCGACTTGTCGTTGTCGTGGGTCAGGAGCTCTCCCCTGTTGGCGATACGCTTGGTATAGATCGAGTATTTTTCCTTTATCCTGACCACGCCGAACGAGACCGTGGAGCAGATGATGAGGGGAAGGAAGAGGTCATAGCCTCCCGTGACCTCCGCGATGAGGAAGATCGCCGTCATCGGTGCCTGCATCACGCCCGCCATGAGTCCAGCCATACCGACAAGCACGAAATTCTGTTCCGGGACCGTAAGGTTTGTCCCCGCAAGGATAAGATTGATTGTCCTTGCAAGCACGAATCCGGTCATCGCACCCACGAAAAGGGTAGGTCCGAACGTACCTCCGACACCGCCTCCGGAGTTGGTCATTATCATCGAGAACACCTTCAGGACCATTACCAGGAAGAAGAATAGCGGCACAAGCCAAGGCCTGTGGAGCATCCCGGCAAGGATTGTCTGGCCGTCATATGAAGGCTCGATGCCGTTGAGCAGCGGATGGAGGTCGGTATAGCCTTCGCCGTAGAGCGGCGGGAAGAGGAAAATCAGCACGCCGAGACATCCTGCGCAGAGGGCCCATCTGACATACGGGTTCCCGATTTTTGCAAGCCTGTCCTCAAGGGCGAGGGTGGTATTCTGGAAAAACAGCGAACATCCGCCGCAGACCACGCCCAAAAGTATGTAGAACGGGATATTCCTCATCACGAAAGGGGACGTGGTGCACGCGAATGCGAATGAGTCGCCCATAAAGATGTAGGAAATCACCGTGGCCGACACCGTGGACAGCAGCAGCGGCATTATTGAGGACATCGAGATGTTGAAGAGGAGGATCTCCAGCGTAAAGAGGACTCCTGCAAGAGGGGCCTTGAAGATGCCGGCGACGGCACCTGCCGCCCCGCATCCCAGAAGGGTGGTCATATTCCTGTAGGAAAGGCCCATGGCCTTTGCCACATTGGAACCTATCGCCGCACCTGTATAGACAATCGGGGCCTCGGCACCCACCGAGCCTCCGAATCCGATGGTCACGGAACTGGTCAGGAGCGAGGACCACATATTATGGGGCCTGATCCTGGACTCGTTCTTGGAAATGGCCACAAGCACCTTGGTCACGCCGTGCCCGATGTTGTCCTTTATGACATACTTCAGAAGCAGCATCGAGATGATCATTCCCAGTCCCGGATAGATGAGGTACAGGTAGTTGAAACGGCTCCCCCGGAACCAGGCAGTCAGGCCGTGGTGGATCCATTCCACCGTGTTGGAAAGTATCACTGCCGCGAGTCCGCACAATATGCCCACAACAAGCGAGAGGACCAGCATAAGGTCCTTCTCGGGCATCCTGCGGAGCATTTCATGGGGTTTTCCGAGTATCTTCATAAGTTTGGATGCATTTTTGAAAAAAACCGGCCGGATCTTGATTTCCGGCCGGTATAGGTTCAACACCCGTGCGGATTGCAATCAGACGTCTGCGTCGTCAGAGTCTTTGGAATACTGGGAGATGTTGTCATCAGGAAGGTCTCCTCCTGTCTCTCCTCCATCCTCTCCGTCTCCGCTCTGGGAGCCCTCCTCGACACTGTCAAGCCAGCGCTCGATGTCATCTGCATCATCTGTCTTGACCTTGATCTTCACAAGATATATTGCATCCGGAATCTCCACGGTAACCGCATAGAAGAAAGTACCGTCCGGCCTGTCATATTTGATGAGGTCGGGAAGATAGTCACTGAAGCCCTTGGGATATTTCTGCGCAAAAGCCTCGGAAAGCTCCCTGGACATATTCTCATAGCTCACAACCGCCCTCTTTTTCTGAATAATTGCCATATTGGTGTTTCTGTATAATGATGGTTTCAAAATGTGGCTCCGGGGGCATTGCAGCGCCCTCCGGAATCCGTTTGCAATATTAGGACATTTTTTTGATTCAAAATATACCTGCAGCAGTTATTTTTTCATTTTTTTGGACTTATTCTGAAAAAAGAATGATTTCTGCTTCTTTTTGCGCTCCGGATCCCTCTCCACAAACACCGGTTTCATATCCCTCGGGTCCAGTCCGGAGTAGAACATCACCGAAGAAGTAGTCATCGGAGTCGGGGTGAAATCCTGGACCTGGTCCATATACA
>CAMBMK010000017.1 GCA_945868745.1 uncultured Bacteroidales bacterium | reverse complement strand
GTATATTACGAGAATACTGAGCTGAGAAGTTCAGACCCCTATAGCTTCACCGAACTCGGGTATGGCTATGCTAAAGACCGGTACCACGTTTATATGAATGGCGAGATTCTACCTTATGTAAACCCTTCAACATTCAGTGTCAGCTCAGATTATTCTCCTGAGCGCTGGGATTATTCACATCGGGAACCAGGACAACGTCCGGATAGCCTGCATAATTATCCATACGAGGACAGAGGGCACCATTATGGGGATAGGGGTCGCAGCGGATATTCGGTTATTAACAATGGTGTCTTCTTTGAAGGGAAATCGGTCAGTGATGCCACAGCATCATCATTCGTCGACCTTGGTCAGGGTTATGCAAAGGATGCATTTGAGGTCTATTATATGGGCAATAAGATTGAGGGCGCCACTTCTCAGAGTTTCACTGTTCTGAAAGATGGATATGCTAAAGATGCGTTTTCCGCATATTATTTCGGAAGGAAGCTTGAAGGGTCAGGGCTCAATTTCCAAGTTCTGAATAATGGATATGCGAAGGATGACTTCTCTGTATGGTACAGAGGACAACTGGTCAAAGAATAAGTACGTTATTTTTGGCGAAAATAATGATAATTGCCTCTTCCTGCAAGCCGCGTATCCTCTTCTGCAAAACTTCTGCTCCAATAAGACAAAAGGAGAGCACTTGTCTGTCTTTATGATTAATTTCGGGCCTCCCGTTTTCATTTTCCGCAATATTAATTAAATTTGTGGGTTATGGAAGCGAGACCTGTGATATACCTTTACACTGACGGGGCTGCGAGCGGCAATCCCGGTCCGGGAGGATGGGGCGCGGTGCTGAAATGCGGCAACCTGCGCAAGGAGATGAGCGGTGGATTCGCCCTTACTACCAACAACCGGATGGAACTGCTTGCGGTCATAAAGGGGCTTGAGGCGATCCGCTGGCAGAATGCCCGCGTGGAAGTGTGGAGCGACTCGTCATATGTAGTGAAAGCCATCACGGAAGGATGGCTTGAGAAATGGGAGCGGACCGGCTTCGCAAAGAAAAAGAACGTGGACCTGTGGAAACGGTTCCTTCCACTCTACAGGAGCCACAACGTGCAGTTCCACTGGCTGAAAGGTCACGCCGGACACCCTGAAAACGAAAGGTGCGACTCGATGGCGGTCGAGGCATACCACGGGGACAATCTTCCTCCGGACAGCGGATACATCGCAGAATCGGTAACCCTCATTTGACATCAGATTCTGCCTCCCCACAAAGCGGCAGGCAATGATACAAACAACAATTTATTGGCAGTATGAGCAACAACAAACTATATGTAGGCATCTCCCAGGGAGACAGCAACGGCATCGGCTATGAAGTCATAATCAAAGCCCTTGCAGATGCGCGCGTACTTGATTTCTTCACCCCTGTAGTATATGGTTCTTCCAAGCTTTTCGGCTATTACAGGAAGACCGTCCACAACATCGACAACCTCGATGTCTATGCAATCAATTCGGCAAGGGAAGCCAAGCCGAAGAAAATCAACATCGTCAACTGTCTGCCGGACAATGTGTTTGTAGAGCCGGGACAGAGCACCCCGGAAGCGGCACGAAATGCCATCCAGGCTCTTGAATGTGCCGTGGAGGACCTCAAGAGGGGCGACATCGACGTGCTGGTCACCGCACCTATCAACAAGCGTGCGATGAATGCTGAAGGCTTCAACTACTCCGGCCACACGGAGTATCTCGAAAAACAGCTCGGGATAAACGAGGTCCTGATGTTTATGGTAAGCGAGCGCCTGAAAATCGGCGTAGTCACCGGGCACATCCCGCTCAAGCAGGTCTCAAGCTCCATTTCCACCGAACGCATCCTGCGGAAGCTGCGCCTGATGCGGGACTCGCTGAAGAGGGACTTCGGTGTTGACGAGCCGAAAATTGCAGTGCTCGGGCTCAACCCCCACTGCGGCGACGGCGGCCTTCTCGGAGACGAGGAGCGCGACATCATCCTCCCTGCAGTCCAGCAGGCACAGGAGGAAGGGATCCTTGCCTATGGTCCTTACTCCCCTGACGGATATTTCGGGCTCGGCAACTACAGCAGGTTCGACGCCACACTCGCGATGTACCACGACCAGGGTCTCGCACCATTCAAGGCACTCGCATTCTCGGACGGCGTCAATTTCACGGCCGGACTGCCTTATGTCAGGACATCCCCGGACCACGGCACCGCCTACGAAATGGCCGGCCGCGACGAAGCCGACCCGCAGTCGATGATAAGCTCCATCTATACGGCCATCGACATCTACCGCAACCGCCAGAGATACGACGAGCTTATGGAAAACCGCATGCCGGAGCGCGAGCACGAGGAGCGCCCGTCCCGTCCGGGAAAGCCACAGATAGAATAATCCGGTAAACAACTTTTTATCAACTGAATATTATCATGAAAGAACTAATCGAAAAGATCAAGTCCGGGTATCAGGACTTCGTTGTCAATGCTGACGCTCAGCTGGAGAAGGGGAACAAGGCTGCGGGAGCACGCGCGCGCAAAGCGGCTCTCAATCTTATGAAGGACCTCAAGGAGTTCAGGAAAGAGTCCGTCGAGGCGGCAAAATAGGATTGTTTCTCAAAAAAGTTAAAAAATCTTCGTGTACCGTGCAACGTTTTGCATCCGTTCTGCATCTATAGAGCAGGTTTAGGTTTTAGTACACGTCTTTGAAAAGGTGATGGGAAGTGATTTTCCATTGCCTTTTCGGTTTTTTGCAGGTTCTTTGCCGGTTCATTCCCCTGCGCTATTGCTTATCACGGTAAAAATCGCTATCCTTGCATTCGGAAGCGGCAAAGCTTCCGCTGTACAAAACCGAACCATCAATGAAATGCTTTCCAGTCATACTCGCTGGACTTGTCTTGTGTACCATTCTGTCCGCAGGACCGGTCAGACACAGGCAGGTTGTCCTAAGCCAGCCTGACGGAAGCACAATCACGGCCATCATTTCCGGAGACGAATTCTCCCACTCCGTCAGGGACCTGTCGGGCAACTGCCTCGGACAGGACGAAAAAGGATACTGGCGCACAATTCCCGCTCCCCCATGCGGTGAACCCGGGAAAAGGGCGCTCCGTAACAGCATAGGCGCCAAGCGGCTCAGGAGAATGTCTCTGCGTCCCGAAACCGGGGCGAAGGGAAGGCACAGCATCATCATACTTGCCGAATTCCCGGACCTGAAGATGACCGCCACCAGGGAGGATTTCGTAAGGCTGCTCACCGAAGAAGGATACAGCGACAACGGTGCTGTCGGAAGCGCAAAGGACTATTTCGACGACCAGATGCGCGGCGACTACGAATTTGCGTTTGAAATCAGCGAAATCGTCACCCTCGACCACGAATCCTCATACTACTTCGGCAACAACACCGCCGGAAACGACAAAAACCCGGAAGAAGCCATTGTGGAAGCCTGCGAAAAGGCCTATGAGGCAGGCACTTCCTTCGCCCAGGGAGATGATGACGGAGACTCCGAAGTGGACAATGTATTCGTATTTGTCGCAGGCACGGACGAGGCGGACGGAGGCGGCGAGGACAAGGTGTGGTCGCATATGTTCTACATCTCCGAGACCCGATACAGGGGCTTCAGCATCGACGGCGTGACCATAAACAACTATGCCATCTCCACGGAGATGAAAATGACCAGTCCCGGGGAATACACATTCACGTCAATAGGCACATTCTGCCACGAATACAGCCACGCAATCGGGCTTATGGACATGTACGACACCGATTATGGCGGAAGCGGAGGATACGGCAACGGTCTTTGGGCAACCACCGCGCTGATGGACTACGGCTGCACCAACAACGATTTCATCACCCCGGCGGCCTACAGTGCAGCCGATTATGATATGCTCTCCCTGGGCAACTGCGAAAGGCTCCACCCGGGCAGCTATGTCCTCGAACCGATAACGCAGAACAGGAGATACCTCAGATATGACACGGCAGTGGAAGGGGAATATTTCCTTCTGGAATGCCGCAGCAACACGGGATGGGACGAATGGATAGGAGGGGCTGGTCTTGCCATATACCATATTGACAAATCGTCACAGCCTGCCGGGAAGTCGGACTACTACGGAAGTGTACTGAAAGCATCCGACAGGTGGCTGGTAAACGAGATAAACTGCCGTCCGGAGCACCAGTGCGCCACCCTCGTCCCAACGGTTGAGGGCCTGAAGGCATTCAACGGCAACGGGAAATTCCAGTTCAACCAGGATCTGGCCTTCTGGAAGGAAGGAGAGTTCACCCCTACATCCTCCCCGGCCTTCACACTCTGGAACGGAGAAGGCAGTACGCTGGCTATCACCGACATAGAGATGGTCGGAGAATGCGTGTCCTTTACAGTGACGGCTGTCGAGGAGGTGGAAGTACCTTCTCCGGCAATCGGCAGGATTGAGGTGTTCCAGGATGCTGCAATCATCCGCTGGGAGGCTTCGGAGAGCACCTATGAGGGCGAGGCAACTGTTGTCTGCAGGGCAAATGACTCCGGAAAGGAAAAGAGCTTTGCCGTGCAGCCATATGAAGCGGGTAAATATGCAATCACGCTCGAAGGGCTTGATGACGAAACGGCCTATACCGCGGAAATATGTTTCAGGATAGGCTCGGCAGCAGGAAGGACCGTCCCGGTGAGTTTCACCACAAAGAGATGGTACACCGAAGGATATCCGTTCATATTCCTCAACAATGTGCCGAGACTGGAGTCGGGCTGTTTCGGGAAGGGTGCCGAACTGCCCCTGAGGGTGTACAACGCATACAATGCCGACACCGTGACCTGGTATCTGGACGGAAAGCAGATCACCACCGGGGCGGACGGGTATTACCACATTGAAAAAAGCGGAGAGCTGAAGGCCGAAATAAGGTTCCGTGACGGCTCCAGGGACATAATCATCAGAAAAATTGTTGTGGAATGATGCACAAGAGACTGATATATCTGCTTTTTGCCGTCTGCCTGATGACTGCAGGATGCCGGCAGGCCACGGAGAACCCTTCACCCGAGTTCATCGAGACTGAAGAGCTGAGCCTCCGCATCAAGGGAAGGGTTGTCCATACCTATGACCCCGTTTCCTGGCAGATATCATACAATGCGGACAGGAAGGAATTCCGGATCCACAACGACACGATGTCGGACTTCTACATCCTCAAATGCCAGTCACTTCCGGTTGAGGAAGGTGCCACCCTGAAGGCAAATCTCCTGTGGACCTCCACTACCATCCAGAGCCGGAGCAACCTCTCATTCACAGTCCTGCGGATCCTTCCCGACGGGACAGTGTGGCTGTTCAACCGAAAGAACGACATCATTTTGAGCGTCAGGACATTGAAATAGCGGATATCAAGAAATCCGCAATAAAAAACCGGGCGGGGATTCCGTCCGGTTTTATTCAATCATTTCCGGAAAAATCCGGATGGGTGCTTCTTAGAAAGAAAGGGCGATGGCGATGAAGTCGTCTGCCTTGAGGGCGGCACCTCCGATGAGTCCGCCGTCAATGTCAGGCTGCGCGAAGAGCTCCTTCGCATTTGACGGCTTGCAGCTTCCGCCATAGAGGATGGTCATGTCCTGTGCGGTCTCGCGGCCGAACTTCGCCTCGACGGTATTGCGGATGCTTGCGTGGATTTCCTCAGCCTGCTCTGCAGTAGCGGTCTTGCCGGTGCCGATGGCCCATACAGGCTCGTATGCGATGACGACATTTGCCATATCTTCTGCGGAGAAGTGGTAGAGCACATTCTCGATCTGGCTGCGGCATACGTCAAAGTGCTTGCCGGCCTCCCTCTCCTGGAGGTTCTCGCCTACGCAGAGGATGACCTTGATGCCGGCTTCGAGAGCGAGCTTCATCTTCTCGACAAGCTTCCCGTCGGTCTCGCCATAATACTGGCGGCGCTCGGAGTGGCCGAGGATAGTGTACTCACATCCGACGGATTTGAGCATATCGACGGAGATTTCCCCGGTGTAGGCACCCTTTGCCTTGTCGGCGCAGTTCTGTGCGGAAAGAGCGACCTTCGAGCCTTCAACGGCTGCGGCCACTGCTCCGAGATGGGTGAATGGAGGGGCGATTACGAGTTCCACATTTGCCGGAACTTCCTTTGATTTCTCTGCGACAGCCTTTGCGAGGGCCACGCCTTCAGGAACTGTAGTATTCATCTTCCAGTTGCCTGCAACAATGAATTTTCTCATTATATTAGTACTAGCTATTGAATTGTTACCTTTGTCAAAGTCTGCAAATTTACTCATTTCGGCAGAATTTTACAATAAAAATAGTACCTTTGCAATCTTGGGAGAATTGAAACGGTCTCCCGGGCCGGGGACAGCTCCCGGAAGCATCACAAATAACATTCATCCGATGAAGAATTTTGTAGAGGAACTCAAATGGAGGGGCATGATTCAGGACATTATGCCCGGAACTGAAGAAAAATTGATGGAAGGCCCGGCGGCCGCATATGTCGGAATCGACCCGACTGCGGACTCGCTTCATATCGGGCATCTTGTCAGTGTAATGATACTGAAGCATTTCCAGGAATGCGGGCACAAACCTATCGCACTTGTGGGCGGCGCGACCGGAATGATCGGAGACCCTTCGGGCAAATCGCAGGAGAGGAATCTCCTCACGCTCGAAACCCTGGGCCACAATGTGGCCTGCATCAGGAAGCAGCTCGGTCATTTCCTTGATTTCGACAGCGATGCTCCCAACAGGGCCGAGCTTGTCAACAACTACGACTGGATGAAGGACTGGTCCTTCCTCGACTTTATCCGCGACATAGGCAAGCACATCACTGTCAACTACATGATGGCAAAGGATTCCGTGAAAATGAGGCTCCAGAGGGACTCCTCCGAGGGAATGTCATTTACCGAATTCAGCTACCAGCTCCTCCAGGGATACGATTTCCTCTGGCTCTTCGAGCACAAGAACTGCCTCCTCCAGATGGGCGGAAGCGACCAGTGGGGCAACATCACCACCGGCACCGAGCTCATCCGCAGGACCCTCGGAAAAGAGGCATACGCACTCACCTGCCCTCTCATCCGCAAGGCTGACGGACGCAAGTTCGGAAAGACCGAGAAGGGCAACATCTGGCTCGACCCGGAGAAGACCACCCCATACGAGTTCTACCAGTTCTGGCTCAATGTCAGCGACGAGGACGCGGAGCGCTACATCAAGATCTTCACCATGCTCGACAGGCCTACCATCGAGGCGGCAATAGAGACCCACAGGGCAGACCCGGGCCAGCGCAGCCTCCAGAAGCTTCTCGCAAAGGAAATCACCGTCATGGTCCATGGCGAAGCCGAGTATGAAAATGCAGTGAACGCATCGAAGATGCTCTTCGGCAACTCCACCTCTGACGAGCTCCGCAAGCTCGACGAAAAGACCTTCCTCGCCGTGTTCTCCGGAGTGCCTACCTTCGAGATCCAAAGGGATGAACTTCCATGCAACATCCTCGACCTTCTCGCAGTCAAGACCTCCGTGTTCCCGTCCAAGGGAGAGGCCCGCAAGATGGTCCAGGGCGGCGGAGTCAGCATCAACAAGGACAAGATCGGCGACATCGCCTGCGAAATCGGAGAAAAGGACATAATCGACGGAAAATACATCCTTGCGCAGAAGGGCAAGAAAAACTATTTCATCATTAACGTCAAATAGTTATGGAAAAACCGGCATCGACAAGGCAGCTAAAGGTCGGCAGGGAGCTCCAGAAAGACCTTGCCGAAATCATCAGGAGCAAGGGAATGGCGGCATTCGGCGGTGCAATGGTCACCGTCAGCGAAGTCCGCATCAGCCCGGACCTTTCCGTAGCAAAAGTGTATGTGAGCGTTTTCCCTTCGGAAAAGGCTGATGCCGTGATGGTTACCCTCCAGGACAATGTGAAGGCATTCCGCGGGGAGCTCGGACATCTCGTCGCAAAGCAGTTCAGGATTGTCCCGGAGCTTGTCTTCCAGCTTGACTCGTCCATCGACTACGCCGAGCACATCGACCAGCTCCTGAAAAAGGGCTGATCTCCAAAAAGGGACGCCGATGAACCTGCCGTTCTTCATAGCCCGCCGTTACCTGTTTGCAAAGAAATCACACAATGTGATCAATCTCATCTCTGCAATCAGTGCGGCGGGCTTGGCCATCGGTACGGCGGCGCTGATCGTGATCCTGTCGGTCTATAACGGCTTCGACGTGCTTGTGAGGCAGGCGCTCGGCAATGTGGAGCCCGACATCAGGGTGGTCCCTACCGCCGGAAAAGTGTTCTCCCCCGACAGCAGCGCATTTTCATGGGCCTACGACCAGGAGGCCGTTTTCAATATGTGCAGCGTGCTGGAGGAGAATGTCTATATCTCCTACGGCGACAGGAGCGGAGTCGCAAAGGCGAAAGGAGTTGACAGGGTATATGAGGAGGAAAGCCCCATCGCCGGCCACATCGTGGAGGGGAAATTTTCTCTTCACAAAGGGTCCGTCCCGCTGGCAGTAGTGGGAGCGGGGCTTGCGGCAAGGATGGATATGAGCCCGAGATTCCTTACCGGCATCGAGATGTATTATCCGGCAAGGGACAGGTCGTTCAACACGGCCGCACCGGCATCCTCTTTGGAAATGGTAAAGGTCTTTCCTTCAGGACTTTTCGCAATCCAGACCGAAATCAACGACAATCTGATGATAGTCCCCATCGAAAAGATGAGGGAGCTGCTCGGATACTCCGGCGACGAGGTCAGTGCCATCGAGATCAGGCTCGCTGAAGGCACCTCCCCCAAAGAACGCTCACGGATAATGAAGGGGCTCTCCGCAAGGCTCGGGGACGGATTCGAGGTACAGGACAGGTATATGCAGAACGAAAGCCTCTACAGGATGATGAAGTATGAGAAGGCGAGCATCTACCTTATCCTGCTGTTTGTCATCATCATTGTGGCATTCAACATCTACAGCAGCCTCAGCATGCTGATTACGGAAAAGGCCGAAGACATCGGGACCTTCTACAGCATGGGTGCCCCGGAGAGGACGGTAAGGCGGATCTTCGTCCTGGAGGGATGGCTCATTTCCCTGACGGGGATGGCTGCGGGGGTTGTGGCCGGCATAGCCCTCTGCCTTGTCCAGCAGCATTTCGGCATAATAAAAATGCCGGGAGGTTTCCTTACGGACGCCTACCCGGTTGTGATGAAAGCCTCTGACATCACTCTGGCTGCAATTGCCGTCGCAGCCATCGGATACCTTATTGCTCTTGTTCCTTCACATAGACATTGACGATCTCGCCGATGTACATCGTGTGCATCGCAGGGTCGCCTTCAGCATAGATTTTCCTGATTTCCGGAGGGAGCAGTTCCTCCTTGAGCTCTTCCCTGTAGAGGATTCTGCACTCGAACGCCAGGTCCGACTGCCGGAAAAGCGGGTTGCCGAGCTCGGAATACTCCACCTCAAGTCCGGCGTTGGCCGTCTTGTCGGGGTCGTCCTTCTTTGAATGTCCACCGATATGGACGAGTGATTCACGGTTCTTTGCCGTCTGCGGGAAGGCACTGACAGTGAAATACTTGTTCTCATCCATCAGTTTCTTGGTGTAGCGCGAAGACCTCACGAACACCGTGAAGACCGGCCGGCTCCACAGCTCACCGAGAGTCCCCCACGACACCGTCATCGAGTTCATCCTGTCTCCCGACCCCACAGCGAGGGCCATCCAGTCCTTCGAAATCATCTTGAAAGGCCGGAAATCCATTTCATACGGATCTGTCTTTTTCCACTGCATATCTTCAACGGGGATTGACGCGTTGTCCCCTTCGCTCTTTTTGCCTCCGCAGCCGGCCAGCACTGCCGCCGCGGCAAGCATAACCAATATTTTTTTCATACAATTTACTTTCATTCCGGAGTCCTCAAAGATAATAAAAAATACGGATTGCAGGATATTCGGCAGATATGATTATCTTTGCAGTTCCACAGTTTTTAGAAGACGCAAATGCTGCTTAACGTAATAAAGGCCTTCCTGATTGGAATCTGCGCCTCCCTGCCGCTTGGACCGATTGCCATCTTCGCCCTGCAGAAATCCCTCACGCAGGGGCGCAGGGCCGGGTTCCTGACAGGTCTGGGCGCTGCGACCGTGGATACCATATTCGCGATGATTGCGGTTTTCGCCCTCGCCGCGGTGGAATCCTGGTTCGAGACGCACAGGGCGACAATCGTTCTCGGAGGCGGGCTTCTGCTGGTCGTGCTCGGCGCCACCATCACCTTCAGCAACCCGTTCAAGAGCTTCAGCAATGATGAAGGACCCTCCTATTCGGCCAAGGACTACCTGAAAGCCGTCCTGATGGGACTTTCCAACCCCGGAGCCATTTTCGTACTGTTTGCGCTGATGGCATTCTTTGATGTCTCGGTCGAAGCGCACGATTTCAGGGTGGCGCCCATCATCCTCGGAGTCAGCGCCGGAGCAATAGCATTCTGGTACGGATTCTCCTGGTTTTTCGGCAGCTTCAAAAAGAGCATAAGGCTGAGCAACATACTGTGGATGAACAGGGCGTCGGGAGTGCTGATTATGATTATAGGTTTGGCCTTCCTTGCAGACGGTGCAATGAGGCTCATCTTTTCATAGCCCGGCGGCGGATTTGGATTGAAACAATTTGAAGACAATATTATGAAGTGGATTCTGAAACATATCATCGGAGCAATCGCGCTCTTTGCCGTACTGGCCATTTCGGCAGGACTTATCCTCAAACTTGTCACCAACCACGGCAAGGAAATCACAGTTCCGGACCTGACGAACATGTCGGTATCGGAGGCCGTCTATACTGCCGGCCTGCAGAACCTCAGGGTTGACGTCACGGACTCGGTGTATATCCGCAGGATGGGCCGGGGCATGGTGTATTCGCAGAACCCTAAGGCCGGCTCGTCCGTAAAGAAAGGACGCCGTATCCTCCTGACCATCAATTCCGTCAATCCGAAGAAGGTGCAGATGCCCAACCTCGTCGGGTATTCGATGAGACAGGCCAAGGCCGAGCTCCTTTCCCGCGGACTGGGTCTCGGCAAACTGATGTATGTCAGCGACATGGCCACCAACAATGTGCTGAGGCAGATGTACCGCGGCAGGGAGATTGAGCCGGGGACCATGATAGAGAGCGGCTCTGACATCAACCTGATTGTGGGCCTCAATCCCGATGACAACCAGACCTACATCCCGGACGTTGTGGGGATGAAATATATGAGGGCTGTGGATGCGATCCACGACAACTCCCTCAACATCAAAGCGCTGAGATTTGACAAGACCGTGAAGTCCTACGCCGATTCGCTCGACGCCACGGTTTACCGCCAGGGGCCTTCAGCCTCTTCCGAGCCTATACTTATCGGTTCGGAAATCACCCTGTATCTGTCCACTGACCCGCTCAAGAAATAATTATGGAGGACTTTCTTCAGGACCTGGACGGACTGCAGGACGACAATTACGGCGACGGGGTTGTCGTGGAGAGCGGAGCGGCGGAAGCATCGGAAGATGACGAGCAGGGAATGTTCGAGCATTTCAGGCTCAACGTGGACCCCGGACAGACCCCGATGAGGGTGGACAAGTATATGGCCTGCCATCTCGAGGACACTTCCCGTCATCGTGTGCAGGTGGCGATAAAGACCGGATATGTGCGCATCAACGACAGGCTGGCCAAGGCCAATATGATTGTGCGCCCGGGGGATGTGATCCGCTTTGTGATGCCGTACCAGAGACACGGATTCGAAGTGCTTCCGGAGGACATTCCGCTCGACATCACCTACGAGGACGACGACGTGCTGGTGGTCAACAAGCCGGCCGGGATGTGCGTCCATCCGGGACACGGCCACTTCGACGGCACCCTCGTTAATGCACTTTCCTTCCATCTGGGCATCACCCAGGGGGCCGACGCAAAGGACGAGAGGATGGGCGTGCTGGTGCACAGGATCGACATGGACACTTCCGGCCTCCTGGTCGTGGCCAAAAATGACGAGGCCCAGCTCAAACTTGCAAGGCAGTTCTTTGTCCACAGCATAGAAAGGCGCTATGTGGCAGTGGTCTGGGGCAACATTGCCGAAGACGGGGGGACCATCGACGGCAACATCGGGCGCGACCCCAATGACAGGCTCCGCTTTATGGTATTCGAAGATGGGGACAAGGGCAAGCATGCGGTCACCCACTACAGGGTTCTGGAGAGATTCGGATTCGTTACTGTGGTGGAATGCAGGCTCGAAACGGGCAGGACACATCAGATACGCGTCCATATGTCACACATCGGGCACCCGCTGTTCGGTGACGAACGCTACGGCGGCACTGAAATCCGCAAGGGAACCATCTATGCCAAATACAGGCAGTTCATCAAGAATTGCCTCGAACTGTGCCCTAGACAGGCACTCCATGCCAAGACCATCGGCTTCGAGCATCCGCGCACCGGGGAATTCATCCGCTTTGACTCCCCTCTTCCTCCGGACATGACCGCCCTTATCGAAAAATGGCGCAAGTACGCCTCCGCAATGCCTGAAGAAGGGTAATGCGCCTTTGACGAGTAGGATTTTTTTATTATCTTTGCGTTTCGGATTTTGAGGTATGGTGTAATGGTAGCACTAGGGATTTTGGTTCCCTCAGTAGTGGTTCGAACCCACTTACCTCAACGGAAAGGTGACTGTACAGCCCGTGCTGACAGCCACCTTTTTTCTGTCTGCCTCCATGTTCATTTTCGGGGAGATGCCCCCGAAGAAGGGACACACTCCTACACCCTCACCGCATAATAGTGCGGGCCGAAACGCCCGAATGCAGCCCTGTCGAGCATCTCGCGGTCGTCCGGATGGGCAATGGAAATCAGGAGCCTGGCCCTTTCCTGAAGGCTTCGTCCGGTAAGATCCACTGCCCCGTATTCGGTCACAATCCAATGGGCATCGGCCCTCGGAGTCACCACTCCAGCACCCTCGTGAAGGGTAGGCACAATCTTCGTCGCCCCCTTGCGCGTGCGTGAAGTGAATGCCGTAATCGACACTCCCCCTTCGCTCATGGTGGCCCCACGCACAAAATCAAGCTGCCCTCCGGTCCCGGAGTATATGCGTGTGCCGATCGAATCCGCACAGATCTGGCCGGTAAGGTCCACCTCTGTTGCCGAATTGATGGCCACCGCACAAGGATTCTGCGCGATATTGAAAGGATTGTTGACATACTTGATATCCTTCATCACCACTCCCTCATTGCGGTCAATGAAATCATAGACCTTCTGGCTTCCGAGCAGGAAACTTGCAGTCACCCTGCCCGTGTCAAGACGCTTGTTGCTCCCGTCAATCACCCCTTTTTCAATCAGTTCCAGCACCCCGTCCGCAAACATCTCGGTATGGATCCCGAGGTGTCTGTGTCCGCCGAGATGGCTGGCGACGGCATTGGGCAGCGAGCCTATGCCCATCTGGATGCAAGCCCCGTCGGGCACCAGGTCCGCACAGAGACGGCCTATCGCAGCCTCATCGGGGGTCGGCTCCGCATACGGCTTGGCAAACAGGGGACGGTCGTCCTCCACCAGGAAGTCGAATTGCGAGAGGTCCACCAGATCCCCATAGGCAAAGGGCACATTGGGATTGACGACACCTATTACCACGCGCGCCGACTCTATGGCGGCTATGCTGCAGTCCACACTTGTCCCCAAAGAGACCTTTCCGTCGGCATCGGGAAGGGATACCTGCACCATCGCAACCCCGAGGGGAATGCGTCCGCTGCGGTAAAGTGCCTGGCTTTCACTGAGATGGACTGGAAGGTAATCCGCGTATCCGGCATTTACGCTGGAGCGCGTATTGGGCCCCACGAAGAATCCCTGCTCGAAAAAGATGCCCTCATATTTCGGGTCGGAATACGGGGCCGGTCCCTCCGTATGGAAATGGTGGAAATGAAGGTCGCGGATGTCTCCCGCGTCTGCACGGCGCACAAGTGCCTCCACAAGTATGTGGGGGACGGATGCAACACTTGAAAGATGGATATGGTCCCCGTCGCGGACGGAGGAGGCGGCCCGGTCGGCCGAAACGTACTGCGGATGTTTCATAGTCGGATATTGCAAAGCATCAAAACACTTGTCAGCCTACCAGTGCAGCCACGGCACTTTCAACTTTCCCGAAATCGAACGAAGCTGTCACGCGGTCCATTTTCCGGCGTATCTCCGCATTGCAGAGATTGCCGATGGAGCCCTCGTGGGTATGTTTCAGGGTACCGCGGAACCTGAATTCCCCTTTCATCACAGCCTCTCCCACCTGCCTGTAGGCATCGCGGAACGGCACCCCTTCGGCCACGAGACGGTTGACCTCCTCGACAGTAAACGCCTGTGCATAGAGCGGATTGTCCATCAGGTCGTCGCGCACCTCCAGATTGGCGACGGCATAGGCCACAATGTCCAGACAGTCATCGAGTTCGGCGAACATCGGGACAAAGACCTCCTTGACAATCTGCAGGTCCCTGAAATATCCTGACGGCAGGTTGGCGGTAATGAGCCGGATTGTATTCTGGATGCCCTGGATCCTGTTGCAATGGGCCCTGACCAGCTCGAACACATCCGGATTTTTCTTGTGCGGCATAATGCTGGAGCCGGTGGTCAGGGCATCCGGAAGGCGGATGAACCCGAAATTCTGGCTGGCGTAGAGACAACCGTCCGCAGCGAGGCGCCCTATGGTCTCGGCTATTGCAGAATATGCGTAAGCGACTGTGCGCTCGACCTTTCCGCGTCCCAGCTGGGCATTCACCACATTGTAGGAAAGGTCATCAAATCCCAGCAGGCGGGTAGTCATGGTCCTGTCGATCGGGGCCGAAGAGCCGTAGCCTGCGGCGGCGCCGAGAGGATTCTGGTTGACCGTGTCCCACGCCGCCTTCATAAGCAGCAGGTCATCGGCAAGGCTTTCCGCATACGCCCCGAACCACAGCCCGAAGGAGGACGGCATGGCCACCTGCAGATGGGTGTATCCAGGCATCAGCACATCCCGGTACTGCCCGCTCTTCTCCTGCAGAAGGTCAAAAAGCGTCCTTACCTTAGAGACGGTCTTCCGGATTTCCGCCCTCGCAAACAGTTTCACGTCCACCATCACCTGGTCGTTGCGCGAACGTCCGGTATGGACCTTCTTCCCGATGTCCCCGAGCGAGCGGGTAAGCATCAGCTCCACCTGGGAATGGACATCCTCAATCCCGTCTTCTATCGTGAAACGGCCCCCGGCCGCCTCCCTGTACAGGGCCTTGAGCTCCGGAAGAAGTCTCTGCAGGTCCTCCGTTGCAAGGAGTCCCGCCTTTTCAAGCATGGTCACGTGCGCGATTGTGCCCATAATGTCGTAAGGGGCCAGGAAAACATCCATTTCGCGGTCACGGCCCACAGTAAATCTGTCGATTCTTTCGTCCTGGTCAAAACCTTTGTCCCAGAGTTTGTTGCTTTGTTTCATATCAGTTGCAGCTGGTCAAGAAGCGCGACGTAAATCTGCGCGCCTATTTCAATTTCTTCTGTTTCAATGTATTCGTCGGCGGTATGGGACCGTGCTGAATCCCCCGGGCCGATTTTCAGCGTAGGGAAAGGGGCGAGCGCCTGGTTGGAAAGCGTCGGGGAGCCGAAGCTCTCAAGCCCGAGGGCAGTGCCGCGCCTTACCGCTGGATGGTCCGCCCCTATGTGCGAGCCGCAAAGCCTTGTACTTCTTGCCTTTACCTCGCACGGAGCCTCCGAAGCGATGATTTCGAGCAGTTCAGAATTGGTGTACATCCCGTTGGGCCTCGTGTCAACGACAAAGGTGCACAGGTCCGGCACCACGTTGTGCTGTGTGCCTGCGGCAATCTGCGTCACCGTCATCCTGACCTCCCCGAGAAAAGGGGACACCCTCCCGAACCTTTTGCTGCGGAACCACTGCACGGCTTCCATTGCCCTGTAGATGGCATTCTCACCCTCATCCCGGGCAGCGTGGCCGCTCTTTCCGTGTACAGTGCAGTCAAGCACCATCAGCCCCTTTTCGGCAACGGCCATCCTCATCCGCGTCGGCTCGCCCATTATGCCGAAATCGATATTCCCGATTTGCGGGAGGATCTTTTCCATGCCCCCGTTCCCGCTCACTTCCTCCTCTGCCGTGGCCGAAAATACAAGCCTGTATGGCTGCGGGCGGGATGAAAGGGTGATGTAGGCAGCGAGAAGTGCCACGAGCGACCCCCCGTCATCATTGCTTCCCAGACCGTAGAGCCGTCCCCCCTCAATGTCGGCTGAAAACGGGTTGCGGGTATAGCTTGCGGCTGGCCTGACCGTGTCGATATGGGCATTGAGCAGTATGGAGGGCCTGCCGTCCGGCGCGGAGGATTCGCACCAGAGATTGTTGCCCGTCCTGTGGACGTCAATGCCCCGCCCTGCCATCCAGGCAGAGAGGAAATCGGCAGCAGCCTTTTCGTCCCGGCTCACAGACGGGATGCGGATAAGGTCTTGCAGCAGCTGGATGTATTCTCCGTACATGGCATCAGGCAGTTATAAGCGTACCTCCGCAAAGGTCCGAGGCGCTTGTCACTACCACCCTGGACACTCCGGCGCGGATGGCACCAAGTGCATTTTCAATCTTCGGGACCATCCCTCCGGACACAGTCCCGTCAGAGACATACTCCCGGAAAGACTTCTCCGTAATCTCCTCTATCACAGCGCCGTCAGGGGCAAGCACCCCCGGCTTCTCAAAGCAGAAGGTGAGCGTGACATCATAAAAAGCGGAAAGCGCGGCAGCGGCGGCCGAAGCAATGGTATCGGCATTGGTATTGAGAAGATGCCCCTGTCCGTCGTGGGTCAGCGGCGCGAGGACCGGCACCACGCCCAGATCGAGAAGCTTCGCGAGCATCTCCCCCCTCACGGCCTCCACGTCCCCGACAAAACCGTAATCGACCTCACCGGCAGGGCGTCTGGAGCTGCGCACAAGGTCAAGGTCTGCACCGGTAAAACCTGCCGCATCTATTCCTAGGGACTGAAGGCGCGCCACGACATTTTTGTTGACAAGACCTCCATACACCATCGTCACTACCCTGAGCATAGCCTCGTCGGTAATCCTCCTGCCCTGCACCATCCGGCTTTCGATGCCGAGCTCGCCGGCCACGGCAGTCGCCGTCCTCCCGCCTCCGTGCACAAGGACCTTTTTCCCCGGGACGGCCGCAAACATCTCAAGGAAACTCCCCAGCGACGAAGGGTCCTCGACAATGGCCCCGCCAACCTTTATCACATTCACCTTTTCCATAACCTACAGACTTTCAAGCATTCTCTTCATCACAACCTGCGCGGAGACCACCCTGTTGGCCGCCTCCTCTATCACAAGGCTGCGCGGGGAATCAATGACCTCGTCGGTCACGATCATATTGCGGCGCACCGGCAGGCAATGCATGAAGAAGGCATTGTTGGTGACTTCCATCTGGGCGCGTCCGACCGTCCAGGACCTGTCCATGCTCAGCACCTGCCCGTAGCTTTCCACGCTCGACCAGTTTTTGGCATAGACAAAGTCGGCCCCCTCGAAAGCCTTCATCTGGTCATACTCCACGGCGGCTCCCCCGACAAACTCCGGGTCAAGCTCGTACCCGTGGGGATGGGTGATGACGAAATCCACGTCAGCTGCATTCATCCATTCGGCGAAAGAATTGGGAACAGCCTGCGGAAGAGCCTTCGGATGGGGTGCCCAGGTCATCACCACCTTCGGACGCGGGGATGTGCGGTGCTCTTCGATGGTAATCAGGTCGGCAAAGGCCTGGCACGGATGCACAGTGGCGCTCTCGAGACTGATCACCGGCTTTCCCGAATACTCCACGAACTGGCGCAGGATATTTTCCCCGTAATCGGCCTGTCTGTCCGTAAGGCCGGCGAACGAACGCACACCGATGATGTCGCAATAGGAGCCGATGACCGGCACGGCCTCACGGAGATGCTCGGGCTTGTCCCCGTCCATCACCACCCCCATCTCGGTCTCGAGCTTCCAGCTGTCCTTGCCGATATCGAGCACGATAGGGTTCATTCCGAGGTTCAGCGCCGCCTTCTGCGAGGAGAGCCTGGTGCGGAGACTGGAGTTGAAAAATATGAGAATAATGGTCTTGCCGCGGCCAAGATTCTGCCAGCCAAGCGGGTTTGCCTTGACCTGTGCAGCTTCGTCAAGGGCAAGACGAAGGTCTCCTATGTCAGAGACACGGAAAAAGGATTTCATTGTGAAATGGTATTTAAATTACTCTATATCAGCTCTTTGAGCGAAGAAAGAAATATGTCGGCATCGTTTTCCGCCAGGACGAGCGGAGGAAGAAGCCTGATGATGTCGGACCCGGCCGCACCGGTAAAAATGTGTTTTTCCTTCAGAAGTGTTTGCCTTATGTCCATGGCAGGACGGCTGAACTCGATGCCTATCATAAGGCCCTTTCCGCGGACCTCCCTTATCAGCGGCGACTGCGGGATGTTGCGCATGATATGCTCACCCACCCTTGCGGCATTCTCTACCAGATGCTCATCCCTGATGATGTCGGCCACGGCAATTGCTGCCGCCAT
Organism: uncultured Bacteroidales bacterium; assembly: GCA_945868745.1. GTDB lineage: Bacteria > Bacteroidota > Bacteroidia > Bacteroidales > UBA932 > Cryptobacteroides. Next base: position 13,228 of record CAMBMK010000017.1, on the reverse strand, counting down.
TGCGAGATAGTTGCCCCCGAAAGTGGTCCCGAGCATTCCCTTCCAGGGCTTGATATTCGGGGAAATCAGGACTCCGCCTACAGGGAAACCGTTGCCCATGCCCTTTGCCATAGTGATGATGTCCGGGGTGATGCCGGCCCACTGATGCGCGAAGAAACGTCCCGTGCGCCCGTATCCGCTCTGGACCTCATCGAGTATGAGCATTGCTCCATAGCGGCTTGTCAGCTCCCTGAGCCCCTGCAGAAATGCTTCTGAAGGCACCCTGATGCCGCCTACTCCCTGGATTCCCTCGATGATGACCGCAGTGACGTCGCCACGCGACAATTCGCGCTCTGCCGCTTCGAGGTCACCGAGAGGACAGAAGGACACCTTGTGGCAGGAATTGAACGGGGACACTATCCGGGGATTGTCAGTGACTGCCACTGCCCCGCTAGTACGCCCGTGGAAACTCTTTTCAAACGCGACCACACGGTCCCGCCCGGTTGCAAACGAGGCGAGTTTCAGCGCATTTTCATTGGATTCGGCGCCGCTGTTGTCAAGAAACAGGGAATAGTCCTCCAGACCGGAGAGTTCCCCGATTTTCCTGGCAAGAATCTCCTGGAGCGGATTGCGTACGCTGTTGGAATAGAAGCCTATACGGGAAAGCTGCTCCGTCAGGGCCTCAACATAACGCGGATGGGAGTGCCCCACGCTTATGACCGCGTGGCCTCCGTAAAGGTCGAGATACTCCTGTCCGGAGTCATCCCACACCCTGCAGCCTTCCGCCCGCGTTGGGGTCACGTCGAAAAGGCTGTAAACATCGAAAAGTTCCATATCTGTCAGTTCGTTTTTTGTTACAACTCAAAGCACGCAGATGCGCTGCCGTGTTCAAAACCGCGAGGCCTTCAGCCGCAGGCCGGTGTCCTCATCAAGCCCGAATACTATGTTCATGTTTTCAACCGCCTGCCCTGATGCACCCTTCAGGAGATTGTCTATCAATGAGACAACGTGGAGCTTACGTCCGTATTTCCTGGGATAAATTACACATTTGGAAGTATTGACGACCATCTTGAGGTCGGGGTTTTCCCTTACCGTCACCACAAACGGCTCGTCGCGGTAGTAATTCTCGTACAGGGAGACCGCCCCGTCTTCCGGAAGGTCGCAGTCGAAATATGCGCTGACGATGATCCCGCGGGTGAAATCGCCCCTCATCGGGATAAAGTTGACATCGGCGTCATACCCTTCCTGGAGCTTTCGCAGAGTCTGCATGACTTCTCCCAGATGCTGATGGGTGAAGGGCTTGTAAACGGACATGTTGCTGTCCCTCCAGGAAAAATGAGTGGTTTCGGAAGGCTTCTGGCCGGCGCCCGTCGAGCCCGTCACTCCGGTTATGTGCACCTCGCCCAAGATCCCGGCTTTGGCCGCGGGAAGCAGCGCCAGCTGGATTGCCGTTGCGAAGCAGCCCGGGTTGGCTATTCGGCGCGATGAGGCAATACTGCTGCGGAATGCCTCCGGAAGCCCGTACACGAAGCCTTCGGCATCCTCATCCAGGCGGAAATCATTGGAAAGGTCGATGATTGCCCCTTTGTACGAAGGCGGGAATGAATGGACCGCCTCCTTTGACTTTCCGTGCCCGGAGCAGATGAATATGCAGTCTGCCGCCTCATAGTCGGGCGCGGAGCAGAACTCCAGATCCGTGTCCCCGACAAGGTCCTGATGGACTTTCCAGACAGGCTCGCCGCTGTGGCTGGAGCTCTGCGCAAACACCACCTCGGCCTGGGGATGGCCGGAAAGTATGCGCAACAGCTCTCCCGCAGTGTATCCGGCCGCGCCGATTATCCCTGCGCGTATCATAGCTCGTCAGCGAGGGCGGAAGCCTCGTCGGAGTGGTTGGCATAATAGACACGCAGCGGGGTGGAAAGCACTTTGATGAAGCCCTTAGCATCCTCTCCGGTCCATCCTTTCTGCATCTCGCCGTATTCCCCGAACTTTGTCTTCACGAGGTCATTCCCACTCTCGACACCCACGGTCGAAAAGCCGTAAGGACGGAGCTCCATGATTGCGGTGCCGCTTACGTTGCGCTGGCTTTCGGTCAGCATCGCCTCGATATCGCGCATCACAGGCTCGAGATACTGGCTCTCGTGGGTGAACATCCCGTACCAGGTAGCGACCTGGTCCTTCCAGTACTGCTGCCACTTGGAGAGGGTGTATTTTTCGAGGAAACGGTGTGCGCCGATTATCAGCATCGGTGCGGCAGCTTCGAAGCCCACGCGTCCCTTAATCCCGATTATCGTGTCGCCCACGTGCATATCCCTCCCGATGCCGTAAGGCGAGGCAATCTCCTCGACCTTGCGGATCGCATCCACGGGATTGTCAAACTCCTGCCCGTTGACGGCCTTGAGCTCGCCCTTTCCGAAGGTCAGGCGTACCTGCTCCGTACCGGTCTTTGTGACCTGCTTGAGATAGGCAGACTCCGGCAGGCCACAGGCCGAATCGAGAATCTCCCCGCCGCAGATGCTCGTGCCCCAGAGTCCTACGTTATATGAATACTTCAGTTTGGTAAAATCGGCCTTGAATCCGTGCGAGTTGAGATAATCCACCTCATACTGGCGGGAAAGGGCCATATCGCGGGTAAGGGTGATGATTTCAACTCCGGGAGCCATCACCATGAATGTCATATCAAAACGGACCTGGTCATTGCCGGCTCCGGTGGAACCGTGCGCAATGGCATCGGCCCCGATTTCCTTTGCATAGCGCGCAATCGCCATGGCCTGGAAAATCCGCTCGCTGGAGACTGACACAGGATAGGTGCCTCCGCGCAGCACATTGCCGAAGACCATATACTTGATGCTTCGGTCGTAATACTCGCGTGTGACATCAAGGGTGACATACTTTTTCGCACCGAGCAGATACGCGTTCTTTTCGTTGAGGGCGAGCTGCTCCGCGCTGAAACCTCCCGTGTCCGCACATGCCGCATAGACTTCGTATCCCTTTTCCTTGGCAAGGTACATCACGGTGAAGCTCGTATCGAGTCCACCGCTGAAAGCTACAACTACTTTTTTCATATCGGGTTAAGTCAGCGTGGCGGTCAGATCCTTTTCTTCCTTTTTGTGCCCGCAGTGCAGGGCAGGGTCATAGAGCATGCCCGTACAAAGGCAGCGTGTAAAATTGTTGCGTGTCAGCACGTCGTAGTTGATGCAGCTTTCACATCCTTTCCAGAATACGGGGTCGTCGGTCAGCTCGCTGAAAGTCACCGGTACATAGCCCAGCTCCGTATTGATTTTCATCACAGCAAGGCCTGTTGTGAGCCCGAAGATCTTCGCTTTGGGGAACAGCGTCCTGCTGAGCTCGAATGCCTTGTGCTTGATGCGTTTGGCAAGCCCGTGGCCACGGTACTGGGGTTTTACGATGAGCCCGGAATTGGCCACGAAATCGTCGTGGCTCCAGGATTCGATATAGCAGAATCCCACAAACTCGTCGCCCTTCATTGCAATCACGGCCTTGCCTTCCATCATTTTCTGCGCGACATACTCCGGCTTGCGCTTTGCGATGCCGGTTCCGCGCACCTTCGTTGCGGCTTCAATCTCCGAAAGAATCTCATCCACATACTTCAGATGCTTCTCTGAAGCCACCTCTACTGAAAAATCGTCCATTTGTCAAGTTGTTGTTTCGTTTCGTTTTATTTTGCAGCCTTCCGTTTCCGGCCTATGCCCGGAAGAAGACCTTCAAGTGTTTCAATCAGGTCATCGTCGGTAAATCCGTTGCGGATTATCACGAAGATGGTATCGTCTCCTGCAATCGTTCCTGCAGCAGGCGGTATCGAAGCAGCATCAATTATGGAAGCCACCATATTGGCGTGACCGGGGACAGTCTTGATGATTGCGCCATAATGGACCGGCTCATAGTTCAATACGCTTTCCGCATGGTACGGGCGCGGGGTAACTGAAGCCTTTGACGGTATCCTGTACCCTCCCGCAGTCTTGACAATCTTCATTTCCTTGATGTCGCGGGAAAGAGTTGCCTGGGCCACCTGGTAACCGGCGCCGGCAAGAAGGGTCTTGAGTTCTTCCTGCGATGACACCTTCTGCCTCTCGATTATCCTCCTGATGATCGATTGCCTCTGTGCTTTGTCGATTGTCGTGCTCATAGTATTCGGTTTTGAATAATTATTCCTTTTTCCAATCGTAAATATAGCAGGAATTTCGTTATCTCCTAATATTTATTCAATATTTTTGCGTTATATTCATATTTTATACATAAAAGGCCGGTTTTTGCACAGGGGCCATGCAGACAGTCACTCCCGAGGGGGCCGCTCCGGAGGATTTATTTTTTGAAGATTCCTTATTATATTTGTAGAGACACGGACAATGAACTTCAAAATGGCATCGGAAAAGACCAAGTGGAAAAAATGGCTCGGGACGGTCCTCGGAGTATTCGCGGGACTGTGGGCGGTTGTCATAATCATCCTTCAGATTGTGCTCAGCCCCGACTTTCTCACAAAGACCGCCAACCGCCTCGCGGCGCAATACATCGACGGGGAGATTTCCTTCGGCCGCATCAGTGCATCGATGTTCAGCAGTTTCCCCTACCTCAATGTCACTGCAGAAGATTTCAGCATTGTCTATCCCCACGGGCGGTACGCCGCATACGATTCGCTCGGAGCATACGGCAGGCTCCTTGATGAAGGACGGGGAGCAGATGCAGACACGCTCATATCGGTGCGCTCGATGGCTCTGTCCGTGGACTATGTCAGGGCCCTTGGAGGAAAGATAAGGATTGCCCGGGCCTCCGTTGACAGACCGAGGATTTTTGCGCATTCATACTCTGAAGGGACCGCCAACTGGGGCATTTTCAGATTTGCCCCATCGGAAGAGGCCGACACTACAGCCGTCACCCTTCCCGATATCGAGATAAGGCATCTTTCCCTCACGGGCAGGCCCCACATTGTCTATACCTCGCAGTCTGATACCGTATATGCCGCCCTCAATATGAAAGAGACGTCGCTGGACGGGCGCATCTCCACAAAGAATCCGGGACGCGGACATTTCGCATTTGCGATGGATTCCCTCAGGGTGGCGGGCAGGCTTCCGGCCGATTCCCTGCTCTTTGCTCTTGACAGATGCTCAATTGACGCAAAATCCGGCAGGTACGCAGTCGGGGCGGATGCCCGCATCTTCATTGCAAGCAGGACTTTAGGCCGCCTTGCCGTTCCAGCCGGGCTTACAGCCTCCGTATCCCTTCAGAACCGCGGAAGCATTGAAATGGAGGACCTGCACCTTACCCTTGCCACACTTGACATCACCGGAAATGCCCTGGTCACCCCATCGCCTGACAGCACCTACATACGGGCCGAAGTGTCCCTCAACGACTGCCCGGTCCAGCGCACAATAGAGACTTTCTGCGCAAAGGCAATGCCCGGGGCACTGAAGCTCAAGACGGACGCATCCCTCACGCTTACAGCGCTTTGCGACGGCTATTACCATCCGGGAGGCGGCTCCCTTCCGGAGCTTGTCGCGGAGCTCGTGGTGCCGCGCGCCGAGGTCGCATACGAAGGAATCGGCTACAGGGGGGAAATCGCCCTTGACATCAACGCAGCCACCGACAGCGGCGGAATGCTGTCCCTCTCGGCCGACAACATAGACTTATACCTCGCCGGCATCGGCCTTTCGGCAAGCGGAAGCATTTTCGACCCGCTCGGGGATGACCCCCTCTTTGAAGTGGAACTGATTGCGGAGGCCGACCTTGAAGAGGCATCTGAATTCCTTCCGGAGGGGATGAGCGCCACGGGCACCCTCAGCGCATATGCGGGCGGCATGATCCTCGCATCGGACATGAGCCCTTACAATTTCTCGCGCGCCGACATCGAAGGGTACTTGAAGACTGACGGACTGACATTTGCAAGCGCCCCCGACACTCTTGAGGCAACAGTGGGCAAGACTTCCGTCACCCTCGCGAAGGCCGGGCGCGATTCGCTCCTGGGAGCGGAGCTTCTCGGGTTCAAGGGAGAGATGGACGAGTTCTACGCGACTATCGGGAGCAGCACATTCGCACGGGCCGGGGGCGTCACCCTCTCCGCACAGAATGCCTCGGGCACATTCAGCGAGGCCTTCGGCAAGGAGTTCCACCCCATCGTGGGCACAGTGGGGGCAAAGGAAATCGCGATGGCAGGCACAGACTCCCTCTATGTGGCAGTAAGGAACACGGTCAACAGCTTCAAGCTTTCAAGCCGGGCGGACCGTGACCAGAAAATGCCGATTCTTGCCCTTTCAAGCAGCAACGGCAGGATTTCCCTGCGCAAGGGAGCCACGAGACTCGGCTTCAGGAAGGCTTCGTTCGGTGCATCCGCCGTCAAACGTCCGGCAGAAGAGCCCGTGGACACCGGCACTCCGGAAGACCCCCTGCTTGCAAAATATGCTGAGGCTACGGAAGACGGTTTTGAAAGACACGGGGCAGGCTTTTCTGTCAGCGACGCCGTGCAGGGATACCTGACCGGATGGGACCTCGGAGGCTATCTGTCCATCGGCGGAGGTATGCTCACCACTCCATATTTTCCTCTGCGCAACACCATTTCCGGCGCAGGAGGGCATTTTGACAACAATTCGGTGGCCCTCGACAGCCTGACTTTCAGGAGCGGCACCTCCGACATCTCGGCAAAAGGAAGCATCAGCGGCCTGACGGAGGCACTGGCCGGGAACGGAGTGCTCGACCTCGACCTCGACATTAGTTCCAGGCGCATCAATGCCAACGAACTCCTTGCCGCATACGAAAAGGGAAGCAGATATGTCCGTGAGGGCTGGGACGCGATGGACGAAGGCATTTCGGACGAGCAGTATATGGAATCCGTGACCGGCGATTCCACCGCAGTGGCCGACACGTCGCTTCCCCCTCTTGTCCTCCCGCGCAGGCTCTCAGCCGACATCAGCATCCAGGGCGAACAGGTGGACTACTCCACCCTCCTGGTTGACTGGTTCTCATCGGACATTGCGCTGAAAAACAGGACTTTGAAGGTCACCAACACTGTAGCCACATCCAACATGGGCGACATCTATGCGGAAGGCTTCTATTCGACCGTAGCAAATGACAAAATCTCTGCCGGATTCGACCTCAACATGGTGGACATCACGGCCGACAAGGTGCTGGAGCTCTTCCCGGCCGTGGACACCCTGATGCCGATGCTGAAATCATTCAAGGGCAACCTGGATTGTGAAGTCGCGGCCACGACTATAATCGACACGACAATGAGCATCATCCTTCCTTCGGTCAACGGCATCATGAAGATTTCCGGAAGGGACCTTTCGCTTGCCGAGGACGATGCCCTTCGCAAGATAGCGAAGATCCTGATGTTCAAGGACAGGAACAATCTCAACATTGCCGACATGTCAGTGCAGGGCATCATCAGCGATAACCAGCTGGAGATCTTCCCGTTTGTGCTCGGGGTGGACCGCTACAGGCTGGCACTGAGCGGGATCCAGTGTTTTGACCAAAGTTTCAACTACCACGTTTCAGTCATAGGCTCCCCTCTCCCGTTCAGGTTCGGGGTCAACCTTTCCGGAGATTTCGACAACTGGAAATGGCGCCTGTGCAAGGCAAGGTACAAGAATGCCAATGTGCCTGTCTTCACAAAGGAGATCCACGATATGCACTACAGCCTCATCGGGGTGATCCACGATGTGTTTGACCTCAGCATCGAGAAGGCGCTCGATGCGTCAAGACAGGGCGTTGAGGCGGTGGAGGCATCAAAGGAGGCCGCCGGATACGACCCTGACAGGGAAGATGAAGAACTCGACGAATATGTCATCGGGGATTCGGGATTACCGGACAATTCCCTTTTTTGAAGATTCCGAAACAGCAAGTAACAATCATCACATATGAACAGCGAAGAATATATTGAAGTCACTCTGACTTTCAAGTCCTACAGCGAGGAAAACGCAGAAATCACGGAGGCTTTCCTCTCCGACCTTCCATACGATTCGTTCATGGAAGACACCGATGCGGCCGGCCGACAGGTCCTCAAGGCCTATATCGGCAAGAGCAGCTATGACCCGAGGGCGCTGAAGGTTGTGCTCAGCGGACTCCCGTTCCAGGTGGATTTCTATGCCAATATGGTGCCTCCGCGCAACTGGAACGAGCAGTGGGAGGACAATTTCAAGCCCATAGTCGTGGAGGGCAAGGTGACCATCAAGTCTCCGCGCCACAAGGGTGCGGGGCGTACGAGGTTCAACATCACGGTCAATCCGAGGATGGCCTTCGGCACCGGGCACCACAGCACTACCTATATGATGATAGAGTCGATGCTCGAATATGAGCAGGACATCCGCGGTCACACTGTGATGGATATGGGATGCGGGACAGGCATCCTCGGCATACTTGCAGTGAAAATGCACGCCGAACATGTGTACGGCATTGACATTGATGCCGTTGCAGCACGTTCGGCTTACGAAAACGCTTTTCTCAATAGGGTGTCCCGCCATTATGAAACATATTGCGGAGACGCATCGCTTCTGCAGATGGGCAAGTATGACGTTCTTATGGCCAATATCCACAAGAACATAATTATCATGGACTTGCGCACCTATGCGCTGAGTCTCCGCAAAGGCGGTCTTATGCTTCTGAGCGGTTTCTATGACTCCCCGGAAGATCTGGATCCGGTCCTGAAGGAGGCTTCACGCCACGGCCTTTCCCTCATCGGATCAAGGAGACTTGACGGCTGGAGCTGCATCGCTCTCCGCAAGGGATGATTATCTGGTCCAGCCCTTAGTCCAGTCGTCTGACGGATCCACGGCACCTATGCCGTCAACGGTTCCCACGAACCTGTTTGTGAATGTGAAGGTCCGGCCTGCCTTGTTGGTACCGTCGGCAAGGAACATGTCCGAAGAATAGATGCTTGTCTCACCTTCAGGGACTTCCTCGACGAATTTGGTCTCGAGAAGGACGTTTTTGAGCACTGACACTCCGTCGGCAAGTGCCTGGCGGGTCTGGACAGTCTCGACGGAGATGCCCTTGGACTTGCCGCATACGAGGGCATTCTCGAGGGTTACCTGAGTGCCTGCGCGGAGGCGGATTCCCCTTTTGTTGTCGGAGGAGTTGTTGCCGATGAGGGTGACATTACTGATGAGAGGATGTGCAACCGGAGTGGCATTGAAGTCATCACCGTTGTTGTCGCACTCCATCAGGCAGTCGCAGGAAGGGTCTGTCTGGTATGCCACCAGATACTCTGCCTTGCCGTTCCAGCCTTCTGTCCAGTCGAAGCAGTCATCGGTGCAGTCCACAACCACGCAGTGGTCCACATTGACGGAGCCTCCGAAGAATTCGATACCGTCGTCCGCACCCATGTAGGTCTGGATGTAGGAGATTGTGGTTCCGTTTCCAACTCCATAGAGGGACAGGCCGTTGGCCTCGTGCTCGGCGTCGAGCTTGTAGCCGGAATATTCGATGCGGACATATTTCATGATGCCGGAGTTGTCATTCTCGACATTGCCTCCGTAAACGGCGTTTCCGATCTCGGATGTGAGGGATTCACCTGCCTTTGCGGCCTTGTTGGAATGGGCCTTTCCGCAGATATGCACTCCGCCCCAGGCGCCTGTGGCCTGGCGCTCTGCAGTGAGCACGATTGGTGAGGATGCGGTACCCTGTGCATCGATTTTCGCGCCCTGCTCAATCAGTATGTAGTTGATTTCCCCGTTGTCGGCAGCCACTACGGTCACTCCCGGCTCTATCCTGAGCACTGCCGGAGCCACCACCTGGAGGCTTCCGGTGAGCTGATATGTGCTGCCTGATTTGAGGGTGAGGTCTTCGGTCACACGACCTCTGATTTCGAAGGTCTCTTCAGACCCGCCGTTTCCGTTTCCATTGTCTTCCTTTGTGCAGGAAACCGTTCCTGCAACTGCTGCGAGCACCATTGCCGCAAAATAAACTGCTTTTTTCATACTTTTGAAAATTAAGTGGGTATTGTATTTTCCTTTTGTGATTCTACAGGTTCCATTTGATTCCTACCGAGAAGCCCCTTCCCTCCTTCCAGCCCTCGACCTCCACTGTGGAGGAAGTCTGCGGTATGTCCTGGCGGAAGCGCATTGAGCTGTCGAGGATGTTTTTGAGGCCCGCGCTGACGGTCAGGTGGCCCGCAAAGGTCCAGGATGCGTTGAAGTTGAGGCTGTGGAAAGGCATCTGCATTACGTCACCGAGTCCGGAAAGTCCGACGGAGTGGATTCTCGGGCCCTGGAGATTGTATGTCAGGGCAAGCGAGAGGCTGCGTCCTTCCCCGAATGACGGGGTGTAGGTGAGATCGGCATTGGCAAGGTATGGCGATGCCCCCTGCAGACCACGCTCCGGATTGGTATAGACTCCGCCCTCCGGAAGGGTGACATTGGTGTACATATATGACGCATTTGCACTGAGTGCCAGGTCTTTGGCGATTTCTTTCCTTATCTCCGCCTCCACTCCTGCGGCTATGCCGGACTCGGCGTTGGAGAAGGAATGTTCCGGTGCGCCCCCCGAGTAGCGCTGGATGCGTTCGATCGGGTCCTTCAGCCATTTGAAATAGCCCGTCACGGAGAACATGTCGGAGCTTCCTTCGGAGAACCATTCGTAACGGAGGTCGGCGTTGTAGTTGTAGGCATTCCTGAGCGATGCGTTACCCCTGAGCATCACTCCGCCGTAGCTTTCCTGATAGAGGAACGGGGCCATTTCCACGAATGACGGCCGGGTGATTGTCCTTGAGAGCGAGAGCCTGAGGAAACGGGCGCCGGATATGTTGTATTTGAGGTTCAGGGCAACAAACGGGCTGTCGGAGTCAAGATTCCTGCGCGTATCCTCGACGTCGTCGTTGTAGTCCACGGTGCATCTGGCGGATTCGATCCTTGCTCCGGCATTGAGTGTCCATTTTTCGCCGAACTGCCTGTCATATTCCACGAATGCCGCTGCTATGAGGCTGGAGGCATCGTATCTGTCTCGGGCGTTCTGTTTCCGTTCCATCGTGACGAGGGCGCTGCGGAGTGCATCGAAACCGACGAAGGCGTCCATGTCCATTTCCGTGTCCCCGGCAAATGTGTCCCTGATGCCGGAGACGTCGTAAAGGAACCTGGTTGTAGCGAAATTCCTCTTTTTGTCCTTTGCGGAGATTCCGAAGCGGATGGAGGAGCCGTCCCGGAAGCGGTATGAGGCCTTTGCGTCCGCCGAGTATTCGGTCTCACCCAGATTGCCGAAATAGCGGTATGTCTCCATATTGTTGGTAAAGAAGCGCAGCCTTCCGTCGTCGCCCCTCTGGAAGAGCATCTGGCGGCGGTCCGGTTCGTCGCTCGAGGTGACTGAGGCGGAAAGGCCCCAATCGGCCGTCCACTGTCCGAAGGAGTGATGTCCCGTGAGCTGGATATCGGTGAGTTTGTAGATATGGTCGGTCTGCGTCTCGCCGAAGAGATCGCGGTCTTCGTAGTCGATGCCGCTTCTGACGGAGAGTGTCCTGGAGGCGTTGCGGGCGAAAAAGGCGGTAAGGGCCACGGCGTCGCTTGTGCGCAGGGTCTGTTCGATGTTCAGGAGGGCTGCGATGTCGGCGTCACGTGAGTAGTCGTCGCGGGTGAAACGGCTTTTCATCGTGCCGGAGGATTCGTAGGTCTTGAGAAATGCGTCGCGCAGGATTGATTCGGATGTCTTGAGGGATGCGCTGGCCGTGATGCCAAGCTGCTGACTGCCGATGCTGAATGTCTTTCCGAAGCCTATTCCGGCATTGATGTCGGGTAGGGCCGTGCGATTCCGTACGATGAAGGGAGTCTTTGCAAATATGTCGTTTTCAAGGGCATACGCACGGAAATCGGCGTGCGGAAGATTCTGCGCCCGGCTGTCCGGACGTGCGGTTGCAAACATCGAAGGGGTGTCCATCGCGAAGGCTTGTTTTCCGATTGTGGAGAAAAGGCCCCCGGTCCCGACGGAGATGTTGAAGAAGTCGGGCTGTCCGCCTGCCTTTGTGCCGATGTCTATATGTGCTCCCGAGTAGTCGGCAAATGAGGATGCCTCATAGACTTTGCTGACCGTGATGTTACTTACCGTTGATGCGGGGAAAATGTCCAGCGGGATGAGTTTGTTGTCGGGGTTCGGCGAGGCGATCGGCAGGCCGTTGAGGGTGGTTGTGCTGTAGCGGTCTCCCAGTCCCCTGACTATCAGCTGGCCGGAGCCTGCTACCGATACGCCGGTTATCTTCACCACGCTTTCCTGCACATCGGAGAGGCCCTTGAGGGACATTTCCTTCGCGCCGAGGTTTTCAAGTGCAAAAGAGCTTTCTATCCTTTCGCTGCGGAGCGTCCCGAGCGATTCCATATTCCTTCTTGCAGTGACTAAGGCGTCCGAAAGGGTGTTGATGTCGGTTTCAAGCCTGATTTCAACGGTGTTGCCGTTTTGGATTGCCAGGCCTCCTTCCTGCTCTCCGAAGGAGAATGTACCGGACTGTGCCGATATCCGGAACCGCAGGGTTGTGTAGCCGATGTATGAGACTTCTATTGTGGAGGTTCCTGCAGGGACAGATAGGGTGAAGTCCCCGTCAATTGATGTAGTAGTGCCGTTGAGGGTGCCTTCGAGCATTACGGCCGCCCCGATGAGCGTTTCACCCGTGCGACTGTCTGTCACGGTGCCGGAAAGTATTTCCTGGGCTGCAGCCGCTGTGCTGATGATTGCGAGGCACAGCATTGTAAGAATTCCGTTTTTCATATTCATTGTCATCTTCCTTTTCTTCCGGTTGATTTTTGCATCTGTGCAAAGTGGTCTTGCTGTTTACGGGGGCAAAAGTACAGCCGGGATGTTTAGAAGAAGTTTCAGTTGTATGACGGTTTGGTTAATCTCCCGGAGATGGCTGCAATTGTGCCGGGAGGGCATCCGGAAAAGGTCGTTTTGTTTTCGGAGGAAAAATGCATATATTTGCAATCCCTTTCCGGACATCAGATTGCAGTAGCTTCCCAAGACTGCTTTCGGCGACGGGCCCCTGTTACGGCCTTCCGGATTGGTCTGCGGGTGTGTTGAAATTGGTAGACAAGCCAGACTTAGGATCTGGTGCCTTGTGCGTATGGGTTCGAGTCCCTTCACCCGCACTCAGCATATGCTGACTTAAAAGCCTTTCATAGTGGGCGAAGCACAAAGTGCGCAGCCGTTGGACACCTTGCAGGCGAGTTCCCCTGAACAGCTTTCCCGCACATACGTAAGCATCTCCGCGATGATGCATTGTCATAAGGTGGGCTCGAGCAAATCACCGCGCATGAGCCTTTGTTGA